>DRMA01000267.1 GCA_011375245.1 Thiothrix sp.
CAATTACGCGCATGGGATGCAGCAGATGAGTATGTATTGCGTCATATTGCTGAAAATAATAGTGTTAATAATGCAACAAATAAAAGTAAGAATACATTGCTCTTAGTTAACGATGCGTTTGGTGCATTAGCGGTTAGTTTGCATGAGTTGTTACCTGATTGTTGGTCAGACTCTTATCTTAGTCAATTAGCACTGACGTATAATTGTGAACAAAATCAGTTAGCGCCACAGTCACGTTTTATTCCAAGTACAACAGAGCTTGATGTGGATAAATCTTACGATTTAGTGATTATTAAAATCCCTAAAACAATCGCATTACTAGAAGATCAATTGATTCGTTTAAAAACACATATAAGACCTGATACGTGCATTATTGCTGCTGCAATGAGCAAGCATATTCATACTTCAACGTTAAAGCTTTTTGAAAAAATTATTGGATCAACACGTACATCATTAGCCGTTAAAAAAGCTCGCTTAGTGTTTTCTACATACGAGAAAACAGAAAAAAATATAAGCCCTGTTTACCCAAAGACATATACGATTAATGAATTTGATCTATCGTTAGTAAATCATGCTAATGTGTTTGCTAAGGATAAGTTAGATAAGGGAGCAGCCCTTTTTATACAACAGTTTAAAACATTACCAGAAGCAGAAACTATTATTGATTTAGGTTGTGGCAATGGTGTTTTAGGCATAATGGCACAGCGCTATTTACCGACGAGCAAATTGTGTTTTATTGACGAATCCTATATGGCCATTGCTTCTGCTAAAGCAAGTTATGAGAAGCTTTATCCTGATCAAAGCGCTGATTTTTTGCTAAGTGATAGTTTGAGTGCTTATCAAGGAAGTCAGGTTGATTTAATTGTCTGTAATCCACCCTTTCATCAAGAACATGTTGTTGGTGATCATCTGGCATGGCAAATGTTTGAACAAAGCTTAAGATGTTTAAAACGCGGTGGGCAATTGTGGGTGGTTGCTAATCGCCATTTAAATCATCATAGTAAGTTAAAACGTTTATTTGGCAATAATCGTATAATAGCGTCGAATAAACAATTTGTTGTATTTTCCGCAAAAAAACGCTAATCAATCCAATTTAGAGGGTAAAAAATGCTTGTTGAATTTACTAGCCCAGCAGGGTCAAAAATAGAAATGACTGAAAAAATGGCCATTAAAATGATTAATATGATGGGGTTTACAAAAGCCGTTATTCCTGGAGCAATTAAGGCTGAGGGAGTGGCTATTGCGTTAGAAAAATTACAAATAGCCGTGAAAGCAGAAGCTACAACTGAAGTCTCTGATGATCCTTATGAAAAGCCTGATAGCTTTATGGATGTCCCTGTGAGTATTAAAAGTAGAGCTTTTCCTTTAACCGAATTGTTAAAGAAGGCGCTAAAAAAGCAGGATTATTTGATGTGGGAATATAATCACCTATAAACATCTATATAAGGTTTTATTAAGAGTCTATTCATCCCTTTGCTGTAAGCTTGCTCAGGAAAAAAATTATTCGATTATTATACTATACTGATAATTATCCAATTCTAAAAAGCATCGAAGATCATCCTGAGGACCCAATGCATAACGTCACTGCTCAAGCAACTCTTTCCTCCTTCCTATTTATTTGTAGCGTCGTCTGTGCTGACTCGCCACCGTCTCTTACCCAACGTATTGCATGGAACGATAACAGTAATCTTGATGTGGTACAGGACAGCCAATACAGCGCTGAAAAAGGTGTTGCTGCTGTTACCGCTGCCTTTAATCATGCGCGACGTGAAGAAGAAACCCAGCTTGGTTTACCTGCTAATGTCATTAAAGACCTTATTTTACCCAAACAAGAGGTATGGGATACGATGAGTGATGATGCAAAAGCCTTATACTTGATTAATGATGCACGGACAGCCAGAGCTGATATGATGCCTGGTGTACTTGGCCTAGCATTGGCAGGTGTTGAATCTTCTTTTGATTTGATGGTTGAAAACTATGCCATTTTATTGCACAACACCAATGCTAAAGGGCATTATCAACCCTCAGGTAATCCTGCGATTGATAATCCATTAGCAAGAATTCAGCAAGATCCATATATTGGTTTGAAGACTCGCTTAAATTCTGCTAAAAAGGCTACTAAAAAAATCGCTTGCTATGAATCGCTTGCGCGTTATGAGAATGTGGCTTTTTTCTCGGGTTATAGCTTAGGCAAAGCGGATGCTTCTACTGTTCCTTTGCCCATAGAGCGTTCTATTTATAATTGGATTTACAATGATGCGAAGTCAGGTTGGCAATATAGACAAACTGTTCTGCTACAAGATAACGGATCTATAGGTAAGGGCTTTAATAATAATAATGGTGATGCACAGCATGAAGGTTTTTTGGGGTTTCATCGTATAAGCTCAGCGAACTACACACCCTTTCATGTACCTGAAGGCGTTAATGGTTATGGTGTTGTGGTTGTCATGGGTTTGTTAGATCCGATTGCAAGCAATAAAAAAGGAGCGGAAAACTGTGAATACAGTATTTCTGTTAGAACTGAAGATTTACCTGTGCCAGAAAAAACACTGATTATTTCTGCAAATTAAATAATTAATATTGTTTCAGAATAATCCCTATTGTTATGCAATAATGCCGCTATGGAAGAAGAACGCATACAAAAAATACTCGCCCGAGCAGGTTATGGATCACGCCGTAAGATTGAAGTTTGGATCAGAGAAGGTAAAATTCTAGTGAATGGTGTCCCCGCTATATTGGGACAAAAAATCACTGAAACTGCTGATATTCAACTTGATGGGCAACGTCTCCGCTTAGCATCGCGCTTAAAAGCAACCCCTAGAGTATTGCTCTATCATAAAAAAATGGGTGAGGTGTGTTCGCGAGATGACCCAGAAGGGCGGGATACTGTCTTTAAAGAATTACCACCGATTAAACCAGGGCGCTGGATTTCAGTGGGGCGTTTAGATATTAATACTGATGGTCTGCTCTTATTTACCAATGATGGTGAGTTAGCCAATAAAATGATGCATCCATCTTCTGAGTTAGAGCGTGAATACGCTGTGCGTGTATTAGGTGCAGTCACTGATGAGATGTTAGATAACTTACGTAAAGGAGTGATGCTAGAAGATGGCAAGGCAAGCTTTACCAATATCGTTTTTGCGGGCGGTGGAGGTGCAAATTCTTGGTTTCATGTTACCTTAAAAGAAGGACGTAATCGTGAGGTACGTCGTTTATGGGAATCACAAGATGTAAAAGTAAGTCGCCTGCGTCGTATTCGTTATGGCAGTATTAAATTAGAACGTCGCTTGCGACCAGGAAAATATGAAGATTTACCCGTCAGACAAACCCGTAACTTATATAAAAGTTTGGGATTAGAAGTTGACGAGTCGTTATTGCCACAACGTGAAGTCCAGAAGAGAAATACGCTGTATGGACAAAATAAATCCACTAAATATCAGCAGAAAAAGTCTACTGTTTGGGGTAAGCGCTCTAAAAGAAAATAGCGGATTCATCACTTTATCTCTTTAATATGTATGATTTCGAGTACTGATATTACTGCTGTTATTATTGCAGGAGGAAAAGGCAGCCGTTTAGGTGGCTTGGATAAGGGACTTATGTTGTATAATGGTCAGCCTTTTATTTCCACTATTATTACTCGTATTCAGTCGCAAGTTGCTAATATTGCTATTAATGCAAACCGTAATCAAGCACGCTACGCGCAATATAACTACCCTGTTTTTGGCGATATGCTCAGTGATATATCTAGTCATTTACAAGATGATTACCAAGGCCCTTTAGCAGGCTTTGTCAGTGCCATGCAGCAAGTAAGAACCCCTTATATCATTACAGTTCCCTGTGATGTACCCTGTTTGCCGCATGATTTAGTTTCTCGTTTATGTCATGCCCAGCATAAACAGCAAGCAGAAATTGCTATTGCACATGATGGTGAACGTTCACAGTTTTTGCATGCATTGCTTTCCGTTTCATTGCAAAAGGATTTGCTGCATTTTCTACAGGACGGTAAACGCAGTGTTGGACAATGGTATCAGCAGCACAGTGTTGCATTGGCTGATTTTTCTGATCAACCACATGCCTTTATGAATATCAATACAGATGAGCAATACCAACAATTGGAATATAACAAAGATGATTGATTTTCCCCTGCCTGTATTGGGATTTGCTGCGTTTAGTGGCACAGGAAAAACCACTTTATTAAGTAAGCTTCTGCCATTGCTTAATGCACAAGGTCTGCGTGTTGGTGTCGTCAAACATACCCATCATAAATTTGATATTGACCATCCGCACAAGGATAGCTATATCTTACGCAAAGCAGGCGCAACCCAAATTGCTATTGCTTCACGTAAACGAACTGCAATTATTATTGAACATCAAGATCAGCGTAAAGAGCCTTCATTAAGTGAAGCCTTACAAAGTCTTGAAGCCGATAAGCTGGATATGGTCTTAGTCGAAGGCTTTAAACAGGAGGCTTTTGACAAAATAGAATTACATCGAGAGGCGCTGGAGCGTCCTTATCTTTATCCTGATGATGTAATGATTATTGCATTGGCTAGTGATAGTAATATCCCTAATACCAATGCTTTGACTTTGTTAGATATTAATAATCCTGAGCAGATTGCAGCGTTTATTGTCAAATGGTTTGCTGCTTGTAAGACTGGAGTATAAATAACGCAAATCCGTTAATTTTCTAGTATTTTATCGGCGTGTTATCAGCATAGCTGCTAAGGGGAGAATATAGGCTAAGGGTTAACAGTATACTAATAAATTTTTTCATTGAGCCTCTCTGAATCTAATAATCTTGCGATAATATTGTCCACTCAAAGAATAACATTCATCACCATTTCTATCCAACAAGCCATCATATCAAACTATGATATTAGATAAATATCTTTTGCAATTCGGTGAAATAGCTCAAGGTTTAGTCTTACACTCAGCGGCTTTAGCTGCTTCACTATCAAAACGTTCATATTCGGCAATAAGTTGTGCACCAAATAAGAAGTTCATTGCTGCTATTTCCAGAAAAACGAGTGCAACAACAGCGGTTGCTAAAGAACCGTAGATGATGTTGATAATGGAAAAATTGGAAATATACCAAATAAGGATATGACGGATTATTTCCCAAAATATGACGACTGATATACTGCCAACCAGTGCATGACGAAATGAAATTTTTCCGATGGGCATGATCATATAAAATGAAGCCAATAAGAGTACTAAACCAATAAGTCCAAGAAAATACAGAAAAATACCCGTAAAGTCATTTAAGTACCATGTCCATATAAAAAGTGTTAGATAATTGTCTTCTAATAAATCAACAGCACTATGAATCAGAATAATGATAAGAATACTGATGCCTAGTAGGAAAATATAAAGATAAGGGATAATAGCTGAAACCAGAAAGTGGCGACGTTGTTGTTTTATGCGATCAGAAAAAATAACAGAGAGTGTATTTTCTAATACGGTAAAGGCAGTAGAGCTAAAAAAAAACAGTGCTAGTACGCCAATCCAACTAACAGTTTGCCGATGTTCAACAAAGCTAGCAATTTGTTCAGTAAGAATATTGGATTGTGTTCCAATGATAAGGCTTAAGTTGTTATTAACAATATCAAGTAATTGATCTTCATTGAAAAAGTTTGATAATCCTGTAAGCAGCAGGGTAAAGAGAGGGATAATTGATAAGAGTGTGTAATAAGCGATTGCCCCTGATAAAAGAATACCATTATTGGTACGAAAATTAATAAATGCGCGTTTTATAAGGAGAAAAATAGGATGGCAGAACAAGGACATGGTATTGATATTTTGGCCAATAATTAATTATGTATGAAACAGCTTTCTCCATAACAAATGTTTCTTATGTTCCTAAGGCGAATGGCTATTGTACCTGAAATAGTAGAGTAGAAATAAAAAAAGGCTTATTTCTTTTATAAGGTTAAAACCACCGTCTTTCAGACGGTCAGCTTTAGCTATGAAATTAAATGGCTGTTTTTATGCTAGATAAAAGTAATCTAGCCCAGAACAACCCAACGGGTTGATTCCCTTCGCCAGTTGTTAATGCTTTTTCGTCTTAGTACACCGACCTGTTGGGGCCTTTTAATACTAAAAAATAGAGCCTTAGCCTAGGGAGGCATCCAAGGGTATTATGACAAAAACAACGTAGCTCTCAAGGAGCTTAGGCTAATCACCTATTATGTTCTTAAAGAACACTATCTTGAGTCTCACAACCCAAGCCACCCACTGAAGTGGGTGGTAGTTGATACAACTTCTATTTTTCTATTTCTAGAACTAAGATAATTTGAGTTAGAAAATTATATGCCTAATTTTTCAGATACTTTTTTCAGTGCTTCTGATTTCTTTACACCTGATTCTGCCCATGCATGAACAATCACAGCAATTTCGTGTGCTTGCTTTTTGCCAGCATCATCTTTAGTCATTAATTCTTCTGTCTTTTTTAACATTTCATCTGACTTAGCAAATGAGAAGCCAGCTTCTTTAGCTTTTTCTTGCATTTCAGTCGCTGATTTTACTGCTTCTTCAGGAGTCATTTTAAGTAAGGGTGAAGGAATTGGAGCGCTAACGGTATTACCATTTGCATCTTTTTTCTGATCATCACCTGATAGTGATGAGGCGATGGCAGCACCTGCTAAACCCCCAACAACAGCTCCACCAACACCTGCTGCAATAGCAGTGCCCATGCCGCCACTTTTTTGCTCAGGAGCAGCAGTTGCTGGCTGTGCAGTGTTTGTAGTATTGTTTGCGGGTGCATCTGTCTTGTTTTCTACGGGTTTGTCTGCAGGCTTTGAGTTAGAACTAGAGCTACTGCTACTTACTCTTTTGCTTTTTTTAGCGAAAGCCTGTGGACCAGATACAGAAAGAGCAAGTGCTACTGCGCTAATAAGAAGTGTTTTCGTCATCATAATTTTGATTTCCTTATGGCTAAATTACGGTATTCATGACATTTTTCATAAAAATGCCTAAAAACTATTAATATAAGCGTTAATAGAAGGGGTTATGCATTATAAAAATAGTCTGAATGGGCGTAACAGTTAGTTTTTAGTTAAGGCGTAGTATCATCGAATAATACGCCTC
>DRMA01000268.1 GCA_011375245.1 Thiothrix sp.
GATTCAATTGAAATTTATATTGATGCTGATGCAAGCAAAAACACATCGTATGACAAAAAGAATGATTTTCATCTCATCTATCGCCTATACGACAAAAAAATAAGTTTAGGTAAGTTCTCACCACGGTATGGTATCAATCAAATACGACAAAAAATGTTAAAAACTAAAACAGGCTATAGCTTAGAAACATCAATACCTTGGACAACTCTAAAGATAAAACCCATCGCAGGTCGGCATATTGGTTTCGATGTACAAGTTAATGATGATGATACAGGACATGAACGTGATGGAAAAATGGCATGGAATGCAAAAAGTGATAACTCATGGACTAATCCTCGTTTGTTTGGTGAGCTAATCCTAATCAACTAATCAACTAATCAACTCCCCCAACCGCCCAATTGATCAAGTCTAAAACAAGGCTTGATCAGGCTTTACCCTTAAAAAAACACTTATTTGCAATAAAAATAAGCATATACTTTAAGGAGATAGGGCAAAAAAATCTATATCTTCAATTTTCTGACCGCTATAATTGTTCTACCCAAACTACAGAAGCCGTTCCCCCATGCAACAAAAATCAGACACAAACCGCTTCATGCTGCTATTTTACTTAGTATTGATTCTAAGTATCTCTTTTCCTAGTCTCACTTATGCTAACAAAAACAGCACTGAAATAGACGAAAAACAACAAATCCATGCCCTCGCTGAAAATGCAACCCACACATCACAACAACTCAAACAATTACAACATATTACACAGGATATCATTGACAATAACATCCAAGAATATACCCTTGTCACTACTTTTCGCATTCTAGCAGGATTTACTTTAATTTTATTGCTTTCAACACTCTATATCCTTACACAAAAATATACCCCCCTGTTTAAAACCTATAAAGCATCAATCGAACAACTTAAAAACCAGCAAAAGCAGCATGACGTTGAAATAGATAAACTCAAACAACAGCTACAACAAGCAGAAACAACAACAAAAACAATGCAACAACAGATAACAGATACTGACACAACAACCCATAACACCACACAACAGCTACAAAAACATGTGCAAGCCCTACGAGATGCACAACAATTTACGAAAGACCAAGTTGCAATAGCACGGGATATCCTACAAAAACACTTAAAATCTCCCCTTGAACAAGGCATACCAGAATTAGACATTACCACATTGAAATCCTTGCTTAATGAAGGACATCTTGATTTTCAAGATGCTTTAAAAGCCAAAGCATTGATCGCAGAACATCAACAAAAATGGCCACACGCACTCCAATTATGGGATACCTTATTACTCGAAACAGGTGATAATAACGAGGCATTACTCCACATTGGCTATGCTCACTACAAGCAAGCGGCTGACAATAGCAAAAACCAGCATCACCTTGATAAAGCAGTCAGCATTTATGATCGTATAATGGTTTCTGCACCAGAATACTTTGAAGATGCTTATGGTTACGATGATCAAACGGTTGGCCCTGAGGCCATTAATACTAATTCGGAGGAGTTATGGATTTATCAACAACTAGAGGAGCTCATCATTAAAACAGATGAATTAAGAAACTATCAATCCATTCTCAATATTGCCTGCAAATATGCAGCTGAAGGACAACTTGAAGATGCACGCGACTGTCTTGAACAAGTTTCCTCTGTTTATCATGCCGCTAGTTGCAAACAACTACAAAAAGACACTGATCTTGATGCAATACGAAAACTTGATTGGTTTCAAGATATTATCAAAGAAGCTTGTATGGTTAATCAAGTACAAAAAGCAGAAGTTGAACAAAGTTTTCATAAACAAGCCCCTAAAAACACATCCTAATGATCCTGATCAACGATTAGTGCTCTTATAGACATTCACTTATTAAATTTCTGCTTTATGTTTGGCGAGCATCGTTTGTTATTTTTTATCCAATAAAACTCACTACGTTCGAACAGCAATAATAACCCCTCCCCCACTTAATCGTTAAAAAATTATTTATGTGAAAATCTATATATCGTAACAAAGCACTTATGTTTCCTATAGACTCTTTCTCCCATGAAACTCCATCAAAAGACCCACCAATATTTTTGTGATTGGTTAGAAAAAGAACGCTTCCATCTTTCCCGCCCTGATGCCTTACTTCACCTTGCCTTACTTGGTGTTATTTCAGGTTTTCTTGCAGGAGGAACAATTGTACTCTTTCGTTTTATTGTGGAAAATATACAAGACAGTATCCTCCCAGGACAAGGGGCAGAAAACTATGAAGAGTTAGCAGCGAGCTTACGCTTTCTATTACCAATCATAAGTAGTTTATTGCTTGCCCTCTTGTTTTATCACAATAGCAAAGGCATTCGGGTCTTAGGCATTGCTCACGTTATTGAACGTATGGCTTACCATCAAGGTTACTTAACCCTACGTGCTTTTTTACTCCAGTTTTTTGGAGCAGCCTTTGCTATTATTGGCGGACACTCAGTAGGACGAGAAGGCCCCCATGTCCATCTCGGAGCAAGCGTCTCTAGTCTTTTTGGACAAGTCATTAAAGCACCAAATAATAGCATTCGAACACTAATGGCCTGTGGCTCAGCAGCAGGTATTGCAGCTTCATTTAATACTCCACTAGCAGGAGTTATCTTTGCACTTGAAGTCGTGATGATGGAATATACACTCA
>DRMA01000269.1 GCA_011375245.1 Thiothrix sp.
ACAACAACACCAACAATCATTGCTGCTGCAAAAGCATGAACAGCTTCACCGCCTATAAAATAAAGCGCTAACAACACAAGCAATGTTGTTAGCGATGTTACAATAGTGCGTGAAAGTGTTTGATTAACAGATGCATTAAGGATTTCTTCAGGCTCTTTTTTACGCAAAACCGTAAAATTTTCCCGTACTCGATCAAATACAACAATGGTATCGTTTAACGAATAACCAATAATAGCCAATATAGCCGCAAGTACTGTCAAATCAAATTCAACACGTGTGATGGCAAAAAAGCCGAGTGTAATCACCACATCATGAATTAAGGCAACAATCGCTCCCACGGAAAAACGAAACTCAAAACGTAAGGTAATATAAATGAGGATACCTATTAAGGCATACAACATGGCTAAACCACCTTGTTCACGTAATTCTTCACCAATCTGTGGTCCTACAAACTCCACCCGATCCATTTTGACATCTGCTACTTGCATTTGTAACACTTGCAACACCTTGTTACTTAATACTGATTTTTTATCTTGTTTTGCTACAGGTTTCTTTTCAACATCTACTTCTTGCTTTTTTTGTGGCGCTATCCGTATCAACACTTTTTCAATACTACCAAAATGTTGCACTGTCAGGTCTTCGAAACCTTCTTTTTCTAGTAAAGCTTTGATTTCCGTTGGCTCCACAGCACTTGGATAAGAGAGTTCCATCACGGTTCCCCCTGTAAAATCAACGCCTAACTCTAAGCCACGAAAAAGTAACATAGCCAATGAAATAAAAATAAGTGCGCCAGACAAAAAAACCGCAGGTTTGCGCATGCCCATAAAGTTAATATGTGTACTAAGTTGTTTCATTATTGATAACCTATTGTAGTCTTAAAATACTGATTTAATAGAAATAAACTAGCTTAATCTTACTAAATTATATTGCTAGTTTTTCAACTTTACGATTACCATAAATTGAATTAATAATAGCCCGTGTACCCATAATGGCAGTAAACATAGAAGAAAGAATGCCAATCGCTAAAGTAACCGCAAATCCTTTGATTGGTCCTGTACCAAAGGTAAACAATACAGTTGCAGCAATTAGGGTTGTAATATTCGCATCAGCAATCGTTGAGAATGCCTTGGCATAGCCTGAATCAATCGCAGCCTGCGGTGAAAGCCCATTTCTCAGCTCTTCTTTAATCCGTTCGTAAATCAGCACATTAGCATCAACCGCCATACCAACTGTTAGTACAATACCTGCAATACCAGGTAAGGTCAGTGTTGCTTGCATCATTGAAAGTATTGCAACAATTAATACCAGATTAAGTGCTAACGCAAGATTGGCGACTAAACCAAAGACACGATAATACAGCGCCATAAAGACCAACACGAAAACAAAACCCAATGCTACGGATTTAAAACCTGCATTAACATTAGCTGCACCAAGGCTTGGACCAATCGTACGTTCTTCAACAATATAAACAGGTGCAGCCAACGCACCTGCACGTAAGAGCAAGGCTAAATTATGCGCTTCTTCAGTCGAATCCAAGCCTGTAATTTGAAAACGATTACCAAAAGGTTCTCTCACTTGTGCTTGATTAATAACCTTTTTCGTGATTTTTTTGCTTAGCTTTTTGATTCCATCAACCATCACAGGAATAGCTTTCGTTTCAACAAACACCACTCCCATATACTGTTGGACATTTTCAGAGGTAAATTTCAGCATCCGCTTCCCCCCTTTACTATCAAGGCTTAAGGAAACCATTGGGCTATTACTTTGATTATCATAACCTGCTGATGCATTAGTGATACTATCGCCTTCTATAATAGTACGGCGCTTTAACAACACAGGGTTTCCATCAGCATCACTAAATAACTTATCGCCACTGGGCACTACACCACTTTGCTTTGCAGAAACTGCTGAGTTTTCAATATCAACTTTATGGAATTCTAGCGTAGCCGTTGCACCAAGAATACTCTTCGCACGCGCGGTATCTTGGATACCTGGAAGTTGCACAACAATACGATCAAGTCCCTGTTGTTGTATAACAGGCTCAGCAACACCTAATTCATTAACACGATTACGTAAAGTAGTAATATTTTGCTTGAGAGCAAAACTTTTCTTTGCTTTTAACGTTGCTTCTTTCATTGTTGCGATGAGCTTAACTTCATTTTTCTCTGTTTCTTCTTCTTTAAGTGTTAGCTCATTATTGGCAAGTGAACTAATCACTTTCAAGCCACGATCAAACGTTGCCTTATCGCTAAAGGACACTTCAAGATGCCCATCAATAATGGCAATACCTTTATACTTAATTTTCTTATTAATTAACTCGTTTCTAAAGGTTTCTTTGTAGTTATTTAATGCCTTCTTAAGTGCAGCTTCCATGTCCACTTCCATCAAAAAATGAACACCACCACGAAGATCCAAGCCCATATACATAGGGCTAGCATGTAAGTATCGCAACCAAGCAGGGGTTGTTGCAGCTAGATTAAGCGCACTCACATAATTCTCTTCACCAATCGTTTGGCGCACAATATCAATCGCTTTTAATTGTGTTGCTGCATCCTTAAAACGATACAAGGCACGATTATTTTCAGCCTCCACTTCCTTAACAATAATCCCATTTTCCTTGAATTGGGCATTAATGGTTTGCAGCACCTTCTCATCAACTACAGACTTGCCTTGCGGCGTAATTTGAATGGCATGGTCAGACGGAAATAAAATAGGCGAGGCATAAATAAAGCCAATAAGCGCTACGATGCCAATTAGCACATACTTCCACATCGGGTATCGGTTCATAAAAATTTACCAGCAAAGTTATTATTATTTAAAGAAGACATTAAAAATGAGGTTTAGCTAGGTCTCATCGTTTATCAATAAGCCCATTAAGAACGCAGAGAACGCATTCCCTATAAAAACACGCCCTCAGTAACGCCTATTTTTATAAACTTTTCATCGTTCCCTTTGGCATTACACTTGTAATTGCATGTTTTTGTACATTCATCGTGTTGCCTTCAGAAACTTTGATTTCCACAAAGTTCTCACCAATGGATAATACTTTACCAATGATGCCACCACTAGTTACAACCTCATCGCTTTTACTCAATCCTCCCAATAATGCAGCATGTTCTTTACTGCGTTTTTGCTGAGGTCGAATAATCATAAAATACATAATGGCGAAAAAAATTCCCACCATAATAACTAGTTGTATAGGGCTGCCACCTTGAGGGGCTGGTGCTAAACCATCAGCATAGGCATTGGCAATAAAAAGTCCCATATTAGTACTACTCCTGTCATATCTATAATAGTAAAATAGGGTATTCAACACCCCTATTTATAAAAATTCTCTAAAACAACTCTCAGCGCATTATGCCATTGTCCACGGAAAACTTAAAACGTCTTCTAAACGCTCTTTGTGTAAACGCTGCATTAACACACGATCCAAACCAAGAGCCACACCTGAGGCAGCAGGCATTCCTTGTTCCATCGCCTGTAAAAATAACTCATCAACAGGAATTGTGGTTTTACCTAATCGCATTCGCATTGCAGCATCTTGCTGTAATACAGCTCGGTTGACCACAGCGTCCACTTGTTCTTGATAACCGTTGGCCAATTCTAAACAACCACTATAAACCTCAAAACGCTCTGCCACAGGCAAAGCAGTCTTTGTTGCATGAGCAACAGAGGCTAAAGCTTGCTGAATAACAGGGTAATCATAGACAAAGGTCAAACGGTCTTGCGCAAAATGTGGCTCAATACAATGCGTCATTAATACATCTAGGATTGCTGAACGATCCAACTCACCAATAATATCAATCGCTTGATTTTGCATACAGCAACGTAATTCAGTATGGGTAGCACTATGGGGATCAATATTAAGTTTTTCAAGAAAAGCCTGTTGATAAGTGATAAAGCAGGAAGACTCATTGAGACAAGGCAATAGAAGCAATAATAATGTCTCTACTTCTCGCATAAGTTGATGATAGCTAAAACCAATACGATACCACTCCAACATAGTAAACTCAGGATTATGTCGAACCCCCTGCTCTTCTTTACGCCATACCTTAGCAATTTGGTAAATATCCCCTGCACCAGCAACCAATAAACGCTTCATAAAATATTCGGGTGAAGTATGCAAATAACGTAATAATGGAAGAGAATTTGTATTTGTATTACCAATATCAACTGAAAAACTATCAATCGCAGGATCTGTATTCCCTGCTTGAGAAAGTGCAGGTGTTTCCACTTCTAACACCTGTCTTGCATAAAAAAAATCCCGAATATCGTGTAACATCTGGGCACGTTCAGTAAGAATGGCTAAATCCATCGCTTATTTAACACGCGACACGTAATCACCTGTACGCGTATCAATTTTTAAGGTATCACCTTCTTCAACAAACAGTGGCACTTTAATCGTTGCACCTGTTTCAGTCGTTGCTGGCTTTGTTGCTCCTTGGGCAGTATCACCTCTCACACCAGGATCACATTGCGTAACTAATAGCTCAACAAAATTACTGGGCGTAATATATAAAGGAACCTCATTCCATAAGGTTACTTGGCAAATTGCGCCGTCTTTTAACCAAAGCTTATTTTTACCTATAGCGGTGGCATCTGCCGCAACTTGTTCATAGCTATTTGGATCCATAAAATGCCAAAATTCACCATCCGCGTAAAGAAACTGCAAATCAACATCCATGACATCAGCCGCTTCTACCGACTCACCTGACTTCCATGTTTTATCGATCACTCGTCCTGTTTTTAGATTGCGAATCTTCACACGATTAAATGCTTGCCCTTTGCCTGGTTTAACAAATTCATTTTCAATAATGGTATAAGGATCACCATCAAGAAGAAATTTTAATCCGCTTTTAAACTCATTAGTGCTATAAGTTGCCATAATACTCTCAAACCATAAAAAAATGTGCACATATGATAACTGAAAACCTATCTAGAAATCAGTCCCCAAACTGGCAAAAATCACTTGCTAATGTTGTTCGTGATACGGACACCTTGTTAGAACTACTTGAGCTTAAGCCAGAAGCGTTAAGCTACCGCCCCAAAAACTTCCCGCTACGTGTTCCTCATAGTTATATCAATAAAATGCAAAAAGGCAATTGGGATGATCCTTTATTGCGCCAAGTCTTACCCACTGCATTAGAAACCGAACAAAACATTCATTTTATGCTTGATCCTGTTGGCGATAAAGACTCAGCACAACAAAAAGGTATTCTACAAAAATATCATGGACGAGCATTAATCCTCACCACCAGTCATTGCCCAATCCATTGTCGTTTTTGTTTTCGTCAACATTTTCCTTATGATGAACATCAAGCTATCCGCCACGAATGGTCTGACTGTGTTGCCGCACTTGCTGAAGATAACAGTATCAGTGAAGTTATTTTAAGTGGCGGTGATCCGCTCTCACTATCAGATGCACGTCTACAAACCCTGTGTGTACAACTTGAAGCCATACCACATATCAAGAGACTACGTATTCACACACGCTTTCCATTAGTATTACCAGAACGTATTAATAGTGCTTTTATTGCATGGATTTCAAGCTTATCACTACAAGTTGTAATGGTTATCCATGCCAACCATGCCAATGAGTTATGTCATAAAACCCCCGCAGCACTTTTACAGCTACAACAAGCAGGGGTTTTATTACTCAACCAAAGTGTGTTAATGAAAGGTGTGAACGACAATACAACAGCACTTATTAATCTGAGTAATGCACTTATTCGCCACCATGTTGTCCCTTATTACCTACATGTATTGGATCGCGTACAAGGTGCTGCACATTTTGAAGTTGATGAGCCAATGGCTATAGCACTTATTAAGCAACTCCGCACATTATTACCTGGCTATATGGTACCTAAACTTGTCAGAGAGATAGCAGGAGAAGCATCAAAAACACCCATAGGGTAACTAAATCAAACATCCAATAATAATAAAAACCATGACAACTATAGAGAAAAAGAAAGTGTCCCTAACATTGCCCACATCAGTTACACAAGCGCGAAAATGGGTAAACCAACTTCCCACTAGTAATTTTGGCGAAATGACGCGCCTTATTTATCTATGTACCCGTGAATTGAATAAAAATCAACTCTCTTCAACAACCCGTATTGCCATCACAGAAATCATTCAACCTTTCGCTGAAATGGCAATCAATAATTTAAAAAAACACCTCATTGCACGGTCATTTCCCTTACCTGAACGTAGCCGAAAAATATTTGAACTAAACCAAGCATTATTACTTGAAATGGCAGGAGCTTATCAACTATCAGCACTGGATATGTTAACTAAAGGCACCGTCACTAAAAAACAACTCTTATTGTCAGTAGGTCGTTCACTTAACTATATGGGACGTGTTTTACTCAATACCTATAATATTTATACCACCCCCAAAGAAGCATTATGGCGTGATATACATCATTTATACTTACTCGCTTGTGAAAACAAGATAGAAAAACTGCTTATTCCCAATAAATCTCAACTATCTCATTCTTGCAAAACAATTGAAGACTATTACAAGCATACTTCCCTATTAGCTTTATCACGCCCTAATACTATTCGCATTGGTGAAATTGCACGCCTAGATCGTTTTTTTCGCCAAGTACTTGATGACGTTTCATTATTTAACGATACCACGCTAGCAACAGGGAAATATGCGCATATTGCAATGCTCAATAGTGATGAACCTGCAACATTAATGCCTGTTGCTGAACTCCTTCATTCGCCCACTGTACGCCTGTTTAATCTAACCCCTGTCATAAAAAAACTAACCCAATTTGTCAAAGACACTAAAAACTCAAAAAGCCTAGGAACAAATTCAACTTTTCCTATGCTCACTAATAGTCTTGCACGCCGCCTAATCTCTACTATGAGTATTATCAAAAACAGGCAATTTAAACGTTTCTCTCGTAGCGAACAAACCCCCATTGTTAGCCACTTAAGTAACATCGTTAAAGTCATCCAACTAGAACAAGAACAACAGCAACAAAATCAAAACGACATGCTCTTAAATGAAGATTCTTTATTTGAAGAAATGATCTATGGCGAAAGCAGTAGCTCATCAAGTCCTTGGGCTACTCCTGATATTACAACACAGCTCAATGAGAATGATCTTGAAATGCGCGTATGGCATATAGAAAACAGTAGCTCAGAGGGTTATGGGCTTCTCTGGGAACACCAAGACCCTTCTGGAGTTCGTGTTGGCGAACTGATTGCTTTACAAGACCCCGCAGACGCTGCTGAACTATGGCAAATTGGCACTGTACGCTGGATGGAATCACGTCCCAATAAAGGGCTCAGTGCAGGAGTGGCATTACTCTCCCCACGTGCATTCCCTATTACTATCAAAAATGTTATTAATCGAAAACTTCCCCAAAAATTTCCTCTTGAAGGCTTGTTCCTACCTAAAATAGAAGGACTTAAAGAAAGCGCTTATCTTGTATTGCCTGATTATATGTTTGCTGTAAAAGATAAGCTAACCATCACTCATAATAATCAAACAGAATTAATTGAACTGATTAATATTAATGAGAGACAAGGTGCTTTCGCGCTTTGTGAATACATAACAACTAAAATAGAGTCCGAAAAAAAGGAAAAAAATGATAGTTTTAATGAAATATGGGATAGTTTGTAAACAATACAACCCCATACAAACTTACATACAACGACGATACAACTTAGTCTAAACGCAACCTAAAAAAATAAGTCAAAAAAAAATGATAAAAGGCTTGCATGAATAAATAAATACTCTATAATTCACCTCAAGACGCAGGGTCGTTAAGGCCCTGTTAAGAATCCGCAACTGGGGTAAGGCCTTGGACAAACACTTAAGCCCGGTGTTTTGCTTTATCTCGCGGTTACAGAGTTGGTTTCCCCAATCCAGTTCTGTTTTTTATAGCCTCGGCTTTTAGACCCCCTGTTTTGGCCGAGGCATTTTTTCTTCTTTTGTTCACCACTCTGAATTTTACTCTTAAATAAACTTTTTCTCGTTTACGTTGTGCGCTTCTGTATAATCACGTCATGACTACGCATAGTAAAATGATTAACTGCCCTCAGTGTGGAAATAGCCTACCGCTCAAATTTCAATATACTAAAATCACAGTATGCTCTTATTGTGAGTCAACCCTTTTTTTAGCCGATGACGCAGTAAAATTTGCTGGCAAACAATCAGTACTCAGTACATTACCTTCGTTAATGCAAATGCATGAACAGTTCCGCTATAAACAAACATCATTTATGCCTGTTGGCAAAATTCGCTATGCACATGATATTGGGTACTGGGAGGAATGGTGGGTAATAGACAATACAGGCAAAGGCTTCTGGGTCAGCATTGATGAAGGCGATTTTGCCTTTGAAAACCCGATTACCCTTGATAAAGCCGCTCCATCTTTTGCTGATGTTCGCTTAGGAGCATCCTATACTTTTTTTAACACTCAATGGCAAGTTACCGAAATTAACACAGGAATATGCGAAGGCTTTGTGGGCGAACTTCCTGAATTAATCAAAACAAGCGAAAAAATACCTTTTATACATCTATCAGGCACAAATCGCGAACTGATGACACTTGAATATGTATTCGATACTGTTAGAGCCTTTAAAGGAAAATGGGTCGATCCCTTTGAAATAAAACGCCAATCCTAATACATTAATAATACGCAACACCATGAATGCTAAAGCAATAAAATGTACTGGTTGTGCTGCACCAGTAAAAATTAATGGTGGTGGGCATCGTATCCGCACACTAAACTGCAACTATTGCGGTACCGTAATGGACGTGCAACACGACTATCGCCGACTGGGTAAATTTGTTAATCAAAACAAACCCGACTCCCCCTTACAAATTGGTATGGAAGGAAAAATAAAGGATATTCCTTTTATCATTATTGGCATGATTGGTTACCGTTCTAACTATGGTGATACATGGGTTGATTTGTTTTTGTTCTCTGATACGCATGGTTATGCCCACCTTACCTACTCAATGGGACACTTTGTCTTTACCCGTCGTGTACGCTATTTACCTGACAAAAAGATACAACAACTAGAACGCCGCGCAACGTTTCATGTTGATAATAGAAAATATGCTTTTTTTGAAACGTATCAGTCTGAAATAACCTATGTTGCTGGTGAATTGACATGGATCGCTAAAAAAAGCGATACCTGTGTAGTAAGAGATGCTATTGCGCCACCATTCATGTTTACTCAAGAAATATGTAACAACGAAAACGAAACTGAATATTACCTCAGTGAATACCTTGATCCTAAAACTATCCATACAAATTTCAACACAACCTATCAAACACAACGTAGTAAGCATTTTAAACACCCTGCACAACCTTTTTCTGCCCCTATCAAACAAGCTATTTCAAAAGCAAGCAGAATTGCATTGATTACAGCAACACTACTCTTTGTTTTGATGACTCTATTTGGTATTGGTAATGGCAAAAACATCTATCACAAAACTCTGGTAGTCAGTGAAGCCAACCAAGACATACTCACTCAAAATATCACCATCAATAACTCTAAACATCTCATTGAGTTAAGCTATAAATCCACGTTAAACAATGCATGGGCTGATTATGACATTGCCTTATTCAAAGATAATATTGAGGTGTTCTCCTTCAAAAAGCAGCTTGCTACTTCTAGTGGGCGCAGTATAGAAAAGGGCTTACTAAAAAATACGCGAAGCGGCATAGCTCGTTTCAAAGTAAAAAAAGCAGGTAACTATTCCCTACGTATTATTGCAACCCCAAATAGCACAAAAAACAACCTTGCCTCAATACAACGTTTAACCATTAACATTAAAGAAGGTGTGATGGGTAAAAAATACATGATTATTTTGTTTATCATTGGTCTCATCAGTTACGCATGGTTCTATGCTGCACGCTATGCGTTTGAAAAGAAACGCTGGGAGGACGATGATGACTAAGCTCTTCACTCTTGTGTTTTCCGTTCTTTCTTTAGCCACTGTATGGCTAACCTATGCGGATACAGGTCTACAGACAATTGACGTTATCAAAACGACTAAAAGCGTTCGTCAAGGTAGTAGCAGCTCTAGTAGTAGTGGAGGTGGATTTTATAGCAGTGGCAATGGCAGCGGGGGTGGCTATCGTCATGGCAAATAAAACCCTTATTCTTGGTGGCATACGCTCAGGAAAAAGTTGCTACGCTGAGTTATTACTAAAAAAATCATCGCTATCTGTAAACTATATTGCCACTGCAAAAGCAGATGATGAAGAAATGCGCCAACGTATTGCAAATCATAAAGCCTCACGCCCCACTAATTGGCGAGTCATTGAAGAACCTTATGCATTAGCAGAAACGTTATTGCACTATGATCAAGCAGGGCATATTTTTCTTGTTGAATGCCTTACCTTATGGATTACTCAATTGCTTTGCCTTGATGATGATGACCGCATGTATACAGAACTTGACGCGGTACACAATATATTGCCTACGCTCAAAGCAGAAATTATTTTTGTCAGCAACGAAGTAGGCTTAGGCATTATTCCCTACGATAAAATCAGCCGACGCTATGTTGATATTGCAGGTCGTTTTAATCAGCAAATAGCTAAGCATGTTGATAATGTTGTGTTTGTTATTGCTGGTTTACCACACACTATTAAATCATCGTAGCTAAATCATGATAGCGTTTTTCATCTAAATAATTACCTAATAACCTCTCAAAAAAACAACATGAACATACCCCATTTCGAGCATTGGTTACACACTCATACACCACAACTTAATACACAAGCTATTCAACGAGCCACACAACGCCAAAACCAATTAACGAAGCCTGCTGGATCACTAGGAAAATTGGAGCAATTAGCCATTCGCTTTGCAGGCTTTCAAGGGAAAACCCAACCTGTGCTAGAAACTATTCATATTAGTGTTTTTGCTGCAGATCATGGTGTTGCAAATGAAGATGTATCAGCTTTCCCCCAAGCTGTCACACAAGAAATGGTACGCAATTTCAGTCATGGTGGTGCCGCTATTTGTGTACTCGCACGAGAAAATAATGCACAACTAGAAGTGATTGATGCTGGCGTTGCCACCCAAGAACCTGCATTAGAAAATATTATTAGCACTCCAGTGAACCGTCATGGCACTGCTAATTTTACGCAAACAGCAGCAATGAGCCATGAACAGCTAAACCAAGCCCTTGCCATTGGTTATGCAGCAGCTAAACGAGCACATGCCAATAAAGCCCAGTTATTTATTGGTGGTGAAATGGGAATTGCCAATACCAGTAGTGCCTCAGCAATTGCCTCAGCACTGTTAAATATTCCTGCTATTGCTATGACAGGCCCTGGAACAGGTATTGATCAACAAGGCATAAAGCATAAAGCGCAAATCATTGAACATGCCTTATTATTGCATGCAGAGGCGTTACAAACTCCAATAGATATACTGCGGTGTGTAGGAGGCTTTGAAATTGCTGCATTAGTGGGAGCAATGATTCACACAGCTCAGTTAGGCATACCAACCTTAGTCGATGGTTTTATTAGCACAGTTGCAGCATTGCTTGCCGTTACAATCAATCCATCATTAACAGAATGGCTTGTCTATGCTCATCAATCTGCCGAACCCGCCTATAAAACGCTCATGCAAGCACTAAAAGCTGAACCATTACTTGATTTAGGCTTACGCCTTGGAGAAGGCAGTGGAGCAACTATAGCCATTCCACTCTTGAAACAAGCAATTGCTTTACATCAACAAATGGCAACATTTGCTGAAGCAGAAGTTTCAGGGAAAATAGAGCATCTCTAATGACGATCTGGATTGATTGTTTACGTCATGGTGATGTAATAGGAGGACAAAAATACCGTGGCATAACGGATGATCCTGTCAGCAACAAAGGCTGGCAAGCAATGCAAGCAATGACAGAGAAAAAATCATGGCAGAAAATTATTAGCTCGCCATTACAACGTTGTGCCGCATTTGCGCATCATTATGCACAAACAAGCTCTACTCCTTTGCAACTCAACCATGCTTTTCAAGAATACAATTTTGGTGATTGGGATGGCTTAACCATTAATGACATAGAACAAAAAGGGCAGCAGGATTTATTACATGCCTTCTGGGACAACCCATACAACAACCCTCCTCCCAATGCTGAAGCAATAACATCCTTTCATCATCGTGTACAACAAGGTTGGCAAGAACTACTAACAACAACGGCATCAAAACAACAAGCACACAAAATACCAGCAACAACGCAAGACAAACATCTATTATTAATCACTCATGCGGGTGTCATACGTGCATTGGTTAGCCACGTTTTAGCAATCCCTATCACTCACCAAATGCGTATCATTATCCCATTAGCAAGTATGACGAGCTTTCGTATTGATCATTACCAACAGGAACAACAGGAACTACATGTATGTTTGCATTATTTAGGACTTACTTGAATGCGCTCTGGCTTGCCATTGGCTTTTTAACCCGCATTCCAACACCTTTTGTTGATGAAGATTACGAACGTGCGTCACACAACTCCACATTCTTCTATCCATTAGTAGGATTACTGATTGGAATACTAATTTATTTACCCATTATGCTATTACCCACGACTAACCCTTTTATTATGGCTATTATCAGCATTATGGTTTGGATACTCATTACAGGTGGATTACATCTTGATGGTCTTGCCGACAGTGCTGACGCATGGCTTGGCAGCCAAGGTGATGGTAAACGCGCCCTCAGTATTATGAAAGATCCTATGGTTGGACCTGCAGGAGTCATTGCTTTAGTAATGATACTGCTTTTAAAAGTAGCTGCTCTCGCCGCCATACTTGATTCAACATTGACTCAAAGTGATATTTTCTTCAGTCTTATTCTTACGCCAATGATCGCTCGCACCTTGATGGTGTTATTATTTTTAACCACTCCGTATGTACGCAAACAAGGACTCGCTTCAGCCCTTATGGATATTGCACATTACCCTGCATGGATTATTATCAGTATCACTTTTTCAGTAATTATTGCTCTGGGTTATTTTATCCCCGTGATAGGCGTATTATTCATTTTTTATGCCCTTAGATGGCTAAAGCTAAAACTCATTGCAGGTTTTACAGGGGATACAGCGGGTGCTGTATTAGAAATTAGTGAAACGGTATTTTTACTCATCATTGCCATACAAGTTACCTAGAAAACAAGCTGAGTTCAATAAAAATCAATGGCATTTTTCATAATTGTCAAAAGTCATTTACAGTTTGAAGCCTGCTAGGAATTGCACTGAAACCGAACGTTGTTTGAGCGTAGCGAGTTTAGTGAGATTGAAGGGCAAACCCTAGCAGGCTGAATGGTTAACTAAACGATGAAGAATGTCAAATCAATCACTATAAGGATCTTTTAAAACAATGGTATGGGTACGCTCTGGTCCTGTTGAAATAATATCAACGGGAGTTTCTAAAAGGGCTTCTAAACGCTTAATATACACTTTAGCGTTTTCAGGTAACTTATTATAATCAGTTACCCCAATTGTTGACTCACTCCAACCTGGCATTTCCTCATAAACAGGCTCACACTCAGCAAATTTAATCGTTGAAACAGGTGGCACATCAAGTACTTCTCCTTCTAAACGATAACCTGTACAAATTTTTATTGTTTCCAAGCCATCCAATACATCAAGCTTCGTCAAACATACACCACTAATACTACTAATTTGCATTGCACGACGTAATGCAACAGCATCAAACCAACCACAACGACGTGGACGGCCTGTTGTTGCACCAAACTCATGACCTTTTTCACCTAAGTACTCACCAACTTCATCAAACAGCTCAGTTGGAAAAGGGCCTGAACCAACACGCGTTGTATACGCTTTGGTAATCCCTAAAATATAATCCAAATCACGTGGACCAACACCTGTCCCCGTACAAACACCACCCGCTGTAGGGTTAGATGAAGTCACATAAGGGTAAGTACCATGATCAATATCCAATAATGTACCTTGCGCACCTTCAAACATGACGTTATTACCTGCCTTGCGATGCTTATGTAGCAAATCAGTCACATCACAGATCATAGGACGGAGTATTTCTGCCATTCTTAAAGCATCATCCAAAACCGTTTGGTAATCAACAGGCTCCGCATCAAAATAATGTTCTAAGGCGTGATTATGGTATTCCATGACTTCTTTTAATTTCGTTGCAAAACGTTCAGGATCTAACATATCCCCCAAACGCAAACCACGACGGGATATTTTATCCTCATAGGCAGGCCCTATGCCTCGTCCCGTTGTACCAATAGCTTTATTACCCCGTGCTTTTTCACGTGCCATATCCAAGGCAACATGATAGGGCATAATAAGTTGGCAAGCTTCAGAAAGCTTTAAACGGTTTTTCGCAGGTATCCCTTCAGCCTCAAGCATATCCATTTCTTTAAGTAATGCATCAGGTGCTAATACCACACCATTACCAATCATACACTCTGTATTTTCACGCAACACACCTGATGGAATAAGGTGTAAAACTGTTTTCTTACCCTCAATAACCAGTGTATGACCTGCATTATGTCCACCTTGAAAACGTGCTACTGCCGCCGCATTCTCTGTTAATAGGTCAACAATCTTTCCTTTTCCTTCATCACCCCATTGAGTTCCTAGTACGACGACAAATTTACCCATGTGATCTTCCCTCTTCATTAAGTTCTTTAACAACCCAAGCACCATCTTGCTTGACTATTTGTTTATTGCATTTGATTTGGCTAGCACCCTTATATTCACCACTTTCTAGTTGGCGAATCACACGATGCCCTGCACTCCGTAAATCATTGATAAGTTTCATTAATGTAGAATCATATTCTGTAGGTGCGGCAATAGTATCAGTATCACTTATCTGTTCTTCATCACAACTCAAGCGTGACAAAAGACGCAAGTTGGTTGAAAAACCTGTTGCTGGACGCGCATTACCAAACATTTTACCAATACCATCATAACGTCCGCCACGAATCACTTCGCGCTTAATACCTTGCGAATACAGTTGAAACACTACTCCTGTGTGATAGCTATAGCCACGCAATTCAGCAAGATCAAGATGAATCACTAGGTGAGGAAAATGTGTCTGTAATTGAGCGCATAGCTTTTGCAAATAGGTCAAAGTTTTCTGTATTTCACTACTCATCATGGTCGAAAACAAATCTTTTGCATCGGCTAATATATCAACCGAACCATTCAATTCGGGAAGCTGACGTAGTATTGCAGCATTTACTGCATTAAATGTTTTTTTGTCAATCCACTGTTCTATCTCAGGTACCGATTTTCTAGATAACATATCAGAAAAAATACGCTCATCTTGTGTGGAAAATTCCAATTGTTGGCACACACGCGAAAATACGCCAACATGACCTAAATCTAAGACAATATTACCGACACGACAATGCTGAACGGTTTCTATAGCCAATGATATGACTTCAAAATCACTATCAAGACCTGAATGTCCAAAGAGCTCAGCACCAATCTGAATTGGAGAGCGTGACCCAGCATTGGCGTGATTAGCACGAGTACGCAAAACAGCACCTGCATAGCAAAGACGATTGGGGTGATCCACTCGCATTTGATGCGCATCAATTCTTGCAACTTGTGGCGTAATATCCGCTCTAATCCCTATTAAACGACCACTTTCTTGATCAGTCAATTTAAAGGTTTGTAAGTCAAGTTCACTACCTGTTCCAGCAGATAAAGATTCGATAAATTCAACTAAAGGAGGCATCACTAACTGATACCCCCAACGCGCATAGAGATCAAGTAACCTCCTTCGCAATAACTCAAGAGCTTGGGCATCTGGAGGCAATGCCTCAGTAATACCTTCTGGCAATAACCAGTAATTATCTTCCGACATACACCTTATGCCTTAGTGAATAAACAAAACAAATAACCCCAACAAAATACTCACTAAACCAATTATTCTTAAGGTATTTTCGGGTAATTCTAAGATAGTCTGATAACTTCTCTTTAAGGTATCAGGACTTACAAAAGGCAATAAACCCTCGATAATCATCACAAGGGCAATCGCATTCAATAAATCATGCCAGTTAATACTCACTGTTGCACAGCTTGTTTTTTCTGTTTAAAAAACTTAAAAAATTCAGAATTCGGCTCCAAAATCATCACATCATCCTTTTTACCAAGTGAGTTTCGATAGGCTTCCAAACTACGATAGAAAGAATAAAACTCTTCATCTTGTTGATAAGCCTTAGCATAAATACTAGCAGCGATGGCATCACCTAGACCACGAAGCTCTTCAGACGCTTTATAAGCTGTTGCTTCAATAATCGTCGCCTCTTTATCAGCTGTTGCTTTAATCTTTTCAGCTTCTTCTTTACCACGTGAACGAAAATCAGTTGCCACTCGGTTACGCTCAGAACGCATACGTAGGAAAACAGATTCACTAATCGTATCAGGAAAATCAATACGGCTTACACGTACATCAACCACTCTAATCCCCAACTTTTCAGCGGTTACCGTTGATTTCTCAAATAAACCTTGCATAATTTTTCCACGCTGATCAGACATTGCTTCTTTGATTGTGCGCCGTCCGAATTCACTACGTAGCCCTGCCGTCATAATAGGAGTAAGTAGGCGATTAGCCTCACTAAGATTCCCTCGTGTTGCAAGATAAAACTTATTAATATCTTTAATTTTCCATTCAACAAAAAAATCAACTAACACGTACTTCTTTTCCCCTGTAAGAATACGCCGCTTGTCAGCGTGTAACGTTAATATCTGCGAGGGGAATTTCTTTATGGTATGCACAAGATTCGTTGGCCATTTAAAATGCAGACCTGGTTTTATATCTGTCTGAATTACTTCTTTAAATCTAAATTTAATTGCTGTTTCACGCTCATCAACCGTATACATAGAACTGAAAAACACAGAAGCCACAACACTCACAGCTATAAGCATATTTTGTGTGATTTTTATTTTCATCCTAACGCCCTTCCCTTAATCCACTACCTGTTGTAGCCTCATGTTTAAAGCGGCTACTTTGGCGTAATTGCTCAGATGTCTTAGACACACTATCCATTTTTTGTTTAACTTGAGGGGGTAATGGAGGGGGGGGAGACATTGCTGAAGAAGAATCTGTATTTAATGGGAGATAAAAAACATTATTCCCCCCCTTATTATCCATCATTACTTTCTTGCTACCTGCAAGAACAACTTCCATAGTATCAATATACAACCTTTCTCGTGTCACATTGGGCGCTTTTTTATATTCAGCAACTAAGCTAGAAAAACGTGATGCATCACCTTCAGCCTTTGAAACAATTTGTTCTTTATAAGCATTAGCCTCTGCTACAACATGCGCTGCTTTACCACGTGCTAAAGGTAAGACTTTATTTGCATAAGATTTTGCTTCATTTTTCAAACGATCAAAATCTTCTCGTGCTCGGTTAGCATCATCAAAGGCATCTTTGACTTCTTTAGGCGCTTCAGCGTAAGTGAGATTCATCTTATTGATCACCAGTCCCATCTTGTATTTTTCAAGAATCGTCTTCATTAACTCACTAGTCTTACGTTCAATTTCTTCACGCCCTCCCAAAATAGTATGATCAATATCATGTGATCCAACCACTTCTCTTACTGCACTACGCATGACTTGATAAAGAACACTACCCCCTTGATCACGTTCATTATCAACAGCACGCACATTAAATAGATAAGCTTTAGGATCACTAACGTGGTACTGCACTTCTACACCAAGATCAACAATATTTTCATCTTTTGTTAGCATTGTCGTTTGATCCTTAATCGTCTTGATACGTTTAATATCAACAATTTCTACGGAACTAATCGGAACAGGAATCCAATGCAATCCAGGATCAGTAATATCATTAAACTTACCAAACTGTAATACAACCCCACGCTCACCCGCATTGATAGTGTATATACCTGCAAAAATCCATAAAGCGAGTGCAATAACTGGCAACAAAAAAAGCAATTTTTTATTATCACCACCTCCTGACATGCCAGAAAACAACTCCGTGACTTTGTCACTTGGATTACCTTTTGAGGTTTTCTTTTTGCCACTCCAAGGGTCTTTGTCCCCACCTGGTTCATTCCAAGGCATATACAATACTCCAGTATTAAAATGAATAACTACATCAGTGAAATCAGCAGCATCAACGATCAAACTGCTTAGTAGCTTACTTATTTCCCACACAACACCATCCCAAGAAAAGCTTTCTGGGATTTAGTACGTAGACTTTCTTCGATAGCTTGATACTAACTAAACACTCAATCAAGGAACTAAACAATATTAGAACAAATAACTAGGGTTATTCGCCATAAATCAAGCGGTAGGTAACTTAAATAACACGAAAATCTACACAGGCGGTGATTGTATGCATCAGAGGGCTACAAGGCAACTATTATAGCTTGCACAAAACGAACTTTGCTATTTAATAGCAAATACTAGGGAAAAGGTGAAAAAAATACAAGACCGCATTCTATCAGGTGAATTACTCGCCCCTAAAGGCAGCGAGCTTTGTAGGCACTTAAACACCGCCTGTGTTTTGCGATTGTCTTTGTGTGTAAAGCCACAGTCCTCACATTCTTGACTGGAGTAATGTGGCTTTCTTTACTTTGATAATGATCAAACTTTTAATGTCTGCAAAATATCCTCTAACTCACCAATCAATTGCTTAATTAACAAGTTAGTTTTTGCACTATCTTCTTCTGCATTCTCGCCATTTAGCTTTTGTCGCGCCCCACTAATAGTGTAACCATTATCATACAAAAGACTGCGGATTTGCCTAATAAGCAGCACATCCTGACGTTGATAATAACGCCGATTACCTCGACGTTTCATCGGCTTTAAATTAGGAAATTCCTGCTCCCAATAACGCAAAACATGTGATTTAACACCACATAATTTGCTCACTTCCCCTATAGTAAAATAGCGCTTACCAGGTATTGCAGGTAATTCATTATTATTTGTTGGTTCCAGCATATGTCTCTACTCGATGCTTTAATTTCTGTCCCGGCCGGAAAGTCACAACCCTACGTGCACTTACCGGTATTTCTTCCCCCGAATTCGGATTCCTTCCTGGTCTTTTGCTTTTATCCCGTAAC
>DRMA01000270.1 GCA_011375245.1 Thiothrix sp.
GATGTTGCTGATTTAACCAGCAAAAAATCAACACCATACTTTTTCTCCACTGAACGGAGAAATTTAAGTGGGTTATTCTTTTTGTTGCTTGGAATGGCCAATAAGGTTTGCATATGATTGTGGCTGGTTTTGTTCGGTAAATAAGCCTGTAAACTTTTGGGCGCGTTTTTTGTGCTTTTTTGCGTAAAATGATTTTCTCCCTTTGCTGATAAACGACTCATGTACAACGTATTTATCATGCTTAGGCTTTTGTTATAAGGAATATTGTAAACTTGCCGTGTTAGTGCATGGATAATCTGATGGATATTCATTGGTGTACTTTGTACGGCACCAACACTTAATTCATAAGCTAGCACTTTAGCACTCGGTTTTTCGTCAGCATCTGTGTATTGTAAAAAACCAAAATCAGCATAAAGCGTGGTAAGTTTTGCTGTTGAAATAAGGTGTGTTTGACTTAAAGCATATAATAAAGGGAGTGGTTTTTCTTGTTGGATGCTTTGTTGCAAGCTAAAAGCATGTCCCTTTTTCCCTAAGGCATTGCAATTACTGACTCCATCACGTTTTGGCTCGCTGGCATTGCGAATGCCGGTATAGGTTTTATTACAATAGCGCGTTTTTGGTCGGTCATTTTGTGCGAGTAAGAGGCTGCTTATGGCAAGATCACTGAGGTTAGCAATGGGGCGTTGGCTAACGGAACCGCGTTGGTAAGAACGAATAATATTTCCCTGTTCATTGGCGATCTGTATGCTGATTAATGCTCCTTTTTTAGTGGGCGTTTGCCCGAGTTTTTTGCTAAAAAGTGTTGGGTAAAAGCGTTGGATAGTGTTAAACGTCGTGTTGAGTACATTATCTAGCTGTTGGTTTTGCAGAATAGGCAAGCTAATTTTTACATCCGTTAAAATGACATTTTTTGCTTGGTTTTCAACAGCGTTTTGTATGGCTTGATAGAGGCTTGGTTTGAGTTTGCCAAGGGTTAAGTCGCTACGTTGTAAGAGATGATGATAGCGTTGTTCATTATCAGGGTTATTATGTAAAAAATTAAGCCATTGTGTTGATATTGCCAATGAAGGTGCTGATTTCATGTGTTCTAAGTCAGTCATAATGCGCCGCAGTGTTTGTGGCTGGTTTTTTTTGTAGTGTTGTGTGGCAGCATGTTGGCTTTGTTTAATCAACCGTTTCCATGTTGCTTGACGTGTTTTAGCGTTAGCGGTGAATAATAATGCCATTGGCGTTTGTTGGTGGTAAGCAGTGGCAAGTAAGGCTTGTTGACCTGCGTTTAGTGCAGTGACTTTTTTGCCAAAGAGTGTTGCGGCAATAGCCGTCAAGCCATACACATCATCGTCAGCCGCTAACAAAGGTGCGTGCATGGCACTCCAACGTTTAAATTCTTTGCCATTGTTTTGGGATAAATACGGAAATAAGTGCCGTGCAAGTTGCAAGGTTTCCTTGTAGTTTAGCAAACGATCAATAAAACCTTGTGCTTTAAGCGTGTTTTGGGGAGGGCTTTGTAAACTGCTGGCAATATGCTGGAGCAATGATGGAGGAGATGTGGTTTGATAAGGCGCAGCTAAATTAACACCTTTATAAACAGCATCTTTAAACTGGATGATTTGTTTGTATAGTGTCCAAAAATGAGGTTGTTGTGCCGCAAAATGTAATGATTTATCAGCAGGTGCTTTGATTAATGCCCAAAACACAGGCGGTACTGTTTTGACTGAAAGTGCGCCTCTCATATTATCGGTGCCGCTTGCTAAGGGAGGGAATGCGCCAATTAGATCATTATTCTCATCATGTAAGGTGAGTGCAATACGGTGTTGATGTTGGTTGAGATAGTGTTGGCGTTGTTTTTCATCAACGGGTTGCGAAAGGTAGTAATACATACTGCCACTCAGTATGGCAACCAGTAATAAGCCAGCACTGATGATAACCAGTGCGGCTAAAAACAATCCACCTAAGAGGGACTTTGGGTGCAATAAAGAGATGAATAAAGCAGGTATGCTGACAAGGAATAATAAGCCTGATATTAGCTTTTCTTTAAGGTACGTTGGCAAAGTAGCAAGACTTAAATGTTTGGGTTTAACACTTTCTCGCTCATCTTTATTCAATAATTTCTTAATACCCATTGTGTGCAAGCGTAAGCGGAGGGCATCACGTCGATCTTCTAATTTTGAACTCCAAACGGCCGCTTTTAAGGCATCCATTATGTGTTAACCCCGCCTTTTTTTTGTGTGGGTAAGGGAGGAGGGATATTGGCTTGGCGTGGTTTAGTGGAAGTTTGCTGGGTGGCTTCTGCTTTGCTTTCAGTCTTTTGTTTAACGGTATCTTTGTCCTTGTTCGTGTTTTCTGTTGGACTTGCTTCCTGTTTAGTTACATCTTCGGTTGGTTTATTATCTTTGCTTATAGCTTTTGTAGTTGTTTTATTTTCTGTTTTGTCTTGTATTTTATTCTCTTGCAGTGTTACATTTTTTGCAGATTTTTGTTTGGTAATACTTTTCTTTGCTTTTTCTTCTGCCTGCTGTTTAGCGATAGATTTTTCCCACTTTTCTTCCTTGGATAATTCCTTGTCAGTTTCTTTTTCTTGTGTTGTTTCTGTATTTTCTTGCTGTTTGCGCACAATATTTTTGTGTAATGACAGTGTTGATTCACCTTTTTTTACCGTATCACTTGGTTTTACCTGATGATGTTCAAGCGTTGAAATAACAAAATCACTTGTTGTGGTATTTTTTGAGGTTAAAATCTCATCCGCTTCCAATGATTGTAAAAGATCAAACCATTGTTCTTCAGTGGTATAGTAAAACTCAAACAAGGTGTCTTCAGCTAAATCAGCAAAGCGACGACGCATATTTTTGGGCAAGGTAGGAAACGGTACCCGTAATGCTTGTAAGGAGACGCGGCGATTAGCAAGTAATGATTCCATTAAGGAAACAAGGTTGCGTTTATTTGAATCCTCCGATTGTCGATAAGTATCGCTGGGGATAATAATTAAATGCTTTTTGCCCAGTTGATGGTGATACCACTGTAAATTTTCACGTAGTCCCTTAATATTAAATACATGGTTGATTTTAATCGCGTCATTAACGCTAAAATGTTGCCCATGATAGTTACCACTTAAATAATTACGTTGTTGAGTATATTTACCATTGCTATAACCCACAAAGAAGATCACTAAATCAATCATTACACCTAAAATTAACGGTGTAAAATCACTGGATTTAATGGCTTCAGCACTTTGTTTTTTTTCAATATCTTCGATTGTTTCAGCACTCGGTGAAATAAAGGCTTTTAC
>DRMA01000271.1 GCA_011375245.1 Thiothrix sp.
ACATACGTGCAATATTGGACACTGCAAGGGGTTCGCAAGACCGAACGTGAGTGGTCAGCGCATTTTGCTAAGCACATGCAGGGCTATTTGATGAATCCAGGACGGTTTGAACGCTTGAATGGCATGGGGCAGGGCGTACGAAAAACAGCCACTTCTTAGTTTTCTAGTGACGAGGTTTCAGCCTCGTCACTCAGTTTTGTTAGGGCTTTAGCAAGTAAATTATCCTTTTTTTTAGCTTGACGTTGTGTGACTTCACGTTCACCCTATGGTGCTGAGATTGTGTATGTTTTAATCTTTAGCATACTACCTTTTTTGAGATTTATACGATGAAAATAGCTTATATAATTGGAATTTTCCTGATAATGAGTGAGCAAGCTTTTGCTGCTCCACAAGCCTCTACGGAGTGGCAAGTGTTACGGAAAGGTATTGAGCATCGAATCATTAAGCGTCACTATAGCGATGAATATTCAACTCGTCAGGTTAGTCTACATGCCTTTCGTATTAAGCAAGGCATGTTTTCGCTTGCAACACATTCCTTTCATTCGTTAGCGGATAATGAAAGGGATTCAGTCAGAGAATTTCGCAAAAAAAATAAGCATTTGATGGTGTTGAGTGGTGGTTTTTTTCAGTCAAATTTTCGTGAACCTGTTGGGTTGGTGATTGAGCAGGGGAATATACTATTCCCCCTAACAAAGAGCCTATCAGGAGTCATCTGGATTAAGCAGGGGCAGCTTCATCTAAGTACTACAAAACATTTCCAACAACAGGCAATCAAGCCTGATTATGCGCTTCAAGGCTATCCTCGCATTGTTGATCCCATTAATAAACGGGGGATTCAAACCAAGCGAACATTGTTTCGACATCGTGCTGCACTTTGTACGGTCAAAGATCATTTTATTGTGTTGATCAGTGACAAGCAGTTTTCAGGGCTTTCATTGTATGAGCTTTCGGCTATTGCACAGGCAAAGGAAGCCGATGATGGTTTAGCCTGTGATATTGCCATTAATTTAGATGGTGGCCCTGCACCTGCTATTTCTATTGATGAAGGGCTATTTAACTTAGAAATAAGAGAAAGAATAGGCTGGCAAGTACCCAATGTGTTTGTTATTGATAGAAAATGAGTATTTTTTATAATCATAGATGTTTAGACAATTGCGTTCACAGATTAGAAGCCAGCCATGTGGGGTGTTTTTTAATCAGATTTAAAAATAATCCACATGGCTAGCTGGATTTGTTGGTGCGAATATAAATAATACTCTGCTTATGTTTTGCCCTTTATCTTGGTAAATAAACCATCAATCGTACCTTTTTTTCTATTATTTCCTTTTATCCTACAAATAAAACGGCTTAGTAACTAAGCGCTATGAATTGACGCTTATATTGTGAATAATAAACCTATAACGCAGCAGCAATAACGTATTTCTATTTAATAAAAAGCAGCTACTCAGGGTTTAAACATGACAAAAAAATTACTTATTTTATTTATTATTCCTACGCTTAGTTATGGGAATGAACTTAATACACAAACATGGAATTTTCCAACACCTGATGAATCAATTGTTGCTTCAGGAAAAGTCCAATCATTTTGTGCAGCAAATCCTGATAAATGTCCTGCAGGTTTAAATCAGAGTTTATCGGGAGGAAAAGGTCGGAATAGTGGTTCTCTTTTTGATCCCAGTACTTCATCAAGTGCAAATCAAACTAGTGTGACATTAGTAGGGGATGGTAATAGCGTTGTTTTAACAACATCACAATCGTCTGAAAATGATCAAGTAAGTTCAGACTCACAAAGTAATGCTGAAATAGATTATCATGAGGTTTTAAATTACAGTAAATAATTTTAATAAGTAATAAAATAATACAAAAAATAGCGCTAATAAAAATAACACGCTGAAAATAATAAAACAACACATACGAAAATAACAACAATGAAAACTAAAATAACAACACTTATCAGTATTTCTGTTTTTTCTCTATTAGTGGGTTGTAATGGAAATAACATAAAAACCGCTCCTTATGAAACGCTTAAAGGCTCAAAGATAACTGAGAATGAAACACCTTACACGCAAGGCTTACAATGTGTGTCTGATCGTATTACGATTAATCGTAAGATAAGACTTACTATTGATCAAATCCCTGATAAAAGCGGCAAAGTCAATTCTTCAGAAGGCTATAAGTTAACCCAAGGTGTAGAGTCAATGGCAATCACAGCATTGACAAAAATACCTGCAATTCAAGTAGTTGAAAGACGCAATATCCGTGCTTATAACATTGAATCAGATTTAATGCGCAAAAAACTTATTGGTGATGAGAAGAAATATCGTTTATCAGATGGGAAAAATATTAACTATCGCCCTATGTTATCGGGCAGTGTTAGTGGCGCAGATTTTTATATTACAGGTGCAATTACTGAAGTTAATTACAATATTTATAGTGGTGGAAAGCTGCTACACATTTCAGGGCTAGAATTAGGAAAAAGAACGGTAGTGATGAATGTAGCTATGGATTTACGCATTATTGATGTGAAAACCTTAGATGTTATTAATTCAATTTCATTACAAAAACAGTTTGTGGGTGAACGTAATAAAGCAGGGCTTTATCGTTTTATTAAAAAAGAATTGGTTAATCTTGATGCAGGGTCAAGTACTGATGAACCCTTACAATTAGGTGTACGTTCTTTAGTAGAACGAGGTGTTGCTCAGTTAGTGGGGGATTTATTTAAAGTGCGTGTGGATGAGTGTTACGACAATAGTATTACGATACGTTAGTTTTTTATTATGCTGTGTATTATGCTGTGTATTATGTTGTGATAAATAATTGCTTATTGTTAGCTTAAATAGTTATGTGTTGTTTTAGCCTTAGTTGATTATTCTTCTAGGGCTTTTTTTATGGATTTTAATTAAAATTAATGATGTTTTTAATAATTACCTTTTATCCTGTTAATAGGGGGCTTTAGTATTATTGTGCTATTTATTTTTTTAATTATTAGCAATAATAGAATCATCGCGAAACAAGAGAATTTATTGTTTCTTTAATAAAAAATAATATACATTAAGGGTTTTATTTTGAAAAATATTAATTTAATCAGCAGTATTACACTCGCATGTCTTAGCACTATTACTTCCACTGTTGCTTATGCAGATTATCCAGACGTGATCATTAATAGCGACATTATCCTTAATTATGATCAAAAAATTGATTTGCGACCTGCAATATCAGTACCAACCGTTGCTGACCTTCCTGATGCTGATATCTCTGTTAATCAGTTTAATCATGAATCACCAATAAAAGCAGTTGGACGTGTTGTTAACAATAGACCTTCAGGGAATTATGGTGAGGTTATTTCAGAAGTTGATGTAGAGGTGACAGCCGTTGGCAATAATGCATCGATTGATGTTTCAGGTAGCGCAAATCCTGTTATTGGAGCAGTACAAGGTAATCAGTGGAGTTCTCATACAGCGATAGGTGAAATTTCAAACAATCGCATTGATTTAGCTGAAGATAAAATTGTTAATCTTGAAGTTACATCGGTGGGTAATAACTTAAGTATTGATGCAGAAAACAGTGCAGATGTAGAGAGCATTGGTCTTGGGAGCATACAGTTTAATTATGATAGTCCGACTGCTGCGATAGGTAGTATTGTTGGCAATGGTTTTGGTGTGAATGCACGTGGTGTTGATCCGACACTTACGGTAACGGCTGTTGGTAATAACCTATCATCACTTGCACCAACTACAGGTTCATTAACACAGATTAATCGAGGTAGCCCAGTGACTGCAACAGGATTAGTATCTAGAAATACAGGAAAAATTGGTCCTATTAATGTAAGTGTGACGGCTGTTGGTAATAACATCAGTATTAAACAGCCAAGTACAGGTGAATAGGTTTAGTTTATAAGTTTTCATATGTGTTTTATGCAGTAAAAAGTGTGTTGTTTTTCGCCCTGATAGGATCCTTTCAGGGCGTTTTTTGTTTTAAAATAAGCTATTTCGCTTATAAAGGTAAGTTTTCGTAGCTCCTTTTCTTATCTTTCTCTAGACTATTTGCACCTTCATATTTTATGCGTACCCCCATGAACTTTGTCCACTTACGTTTACATACTGAATATTCTCTTAGCGATAGCACTATACCGCTTAAATCCTTAATAAAATCGGTCGCAGATAAAGGTATGGCATCGGTTGCGGTGACCGATTTGAATAATCTATTTGCAGTGGTAAAGTTTTATCGTGCCGCGAATGGCGCAGGCATCAAACCTATTTTTGGTGTCGATATTTATGTTGATAGTGGCGAGGATAAACCCTTTAATATGATCCTGTTGGCGCAGGATCATGCGGGATATCTTAATTTATGTCGCTTAATTTCTGAAGGCTATCTTAAAGGGCAACGTTTGGGAATTCCGCGTGTTACACCTGAATGGATAAAGCGTTACTCTGAGGGGATTATTGCCTTATCAGGTGGTGTTTCAGGAGATGTAGGCAAAGCGCTGGTTGATGGTAATAGTGAGCTTGCAGCGACGAGAGCAATGCAATGGCGTGATATTTTTCCGAATCGCTATTATCTTGAGATAAATCGTACAGGCAGGGTAGGGGATGAAGAGCAACTTCATGCGGCAGTTGATCTTGCACTGCAACTTGATTTACCTGTTGTCGCAACCAATGACGTGCGTTTTATTGCTGAAGATGATTTCTATTCACATGAGGCGCGTACTTGTATCTCAGCGGGCTATGTACTGGATGATCCTAACCGCCCTAAATATTATAGTGAGCAACAATATCTGCGTAGTGCAGAAGAAATGACAGAATTGTTTGCTGATATTCCCGAAGCGTTGGCGAATACCGTAGAAATAGCTAAGCGTTGTAATATGGAATTAACCTTAGGTAAGAACTATTTACCTATTTTCCCCATTCCTAAGGGAATGACAGAGGCCGATTTTTTTGCGAAAGAGTCGCGTAAGGGATTAGAGCAGCGTTTAGCCACTATTTTTGATGTCAATGCAGCCGATTTTAGCCAGAAACGACTTCCTTATGATCAGCGTTTAGAGACGGAGCTTAGCGTTATTAATGGTATGGAATTTCCTGGTTATTTTTTGATTGTGGCAGATTTTATTCAATGGGCGAAAGACAATAATATTCCTGTTGGTCCTGGGCGGGGTTCAGGTGCAGGGTCTTTAGTCGCTTATTCACTAAAAATTACTGATATTGATCCTTTGCCGTATGATTTATTATTCGAGCGTTTTCTTAATCCTGAACGGGTATCAATGCCTGATTTTGATATTGACTTTTGTACGGATGGTCGAGATAAAGTCATTGATTATGTAGCTAAAACCTATGGACGTGACAAGGTTTCGCAGATTATTACCTATGGTTCAATGGCAGCAAAAGCGGTGGTGCGTGATGTGGGGCGTGTCTTAGGGCATGGTTATGGTTTTGTGGATAGCATTGCTAAACAAATCCCCTTTGAAATTGGCATGACATTAACCAAAGCCCTAGAGCAAGCTGATGATTTAAAACAACGTTATGATAATAATGCTGAGGTTAGAAATTTATTAGATCTTGCTCTGTCATTGGAAGGGTTGTCGCGTAATGCAGGTAAACATGCAGGAGGGGTGCTGATCTCTCCCTCTGCATTGACCGATTTTACCCCGCTTTATTGTGAAGAAAATGGGAGCAATGTCGTCTCACAGTACGATAAAAATGACGTTGAAGCCGTAGGCTTGGTAAAGTTTGATTTCCTTGGTTTGCGTAATCTAACAGTTATTGATTGGGCATTAAAAATGATTAATGCACGTCTGGCAGCGAGCAATAAACCACTGGTTGATATTACTCAAATCAAGCTTGATGATCGTGCGACTTTTGACTTGTTGAAAGCCTGTCGAACCACTGCGGTATTCCAGTTGGAATCTCGTGGTATGAAGGAGTTGATTAAGCGTCTTCAGCCTGATGTTTTTGAGGATATTATTGCCTTAGTGGCGCTATATCGTCCTGGACCATTAGGCTCAGGCATGGTTGATGACTTTGTGGAACGTAAGCATGGTAAGCAAAAAGTTGAATACCCACATCCTGATCTTGCCCCTGTTTTAGAGCCGACGTATGGGGTTATTTTATACCAAGAACAAGTGATGCAAATTGCTCAGGTATTAGCCAGTTTTTCGCTGGGAGCGGCGGATTTATTACGGCGTGCGATGGGAAAGAAGAAGCCTGAAGAAATGGAAAAACAGCGTTCTATTTTTATGGAGGGCGCATTAAAAAAGGGGCTTGAAGCAGAAAATGCAACGTATATATTTGATTTGATGGAGAAATTTTCTGGGTATGGTTTCAATAAGTCACATTCTGCTGCCTATGCCTTAGTCTCTTATCAAACAGCATGGCTAAAAGCGCATTATCCTGCTGAATTTATGGCAGCGGTCTCGTCTTCAGACATGGATAACACTGAAAAAATGGTTATCTTTATTGATGACTGTAAGCAACAAAAGCTTGAGGTGATGCCACCTAATATTAATCTATCGCATTTTAAGTTTACTGTAGATGATGATGGCAGGGTAGTTTATGGCTTGGGTGCGGTTAAAGGTGTCGGTGAGGCTGCGATTGATTACATTGTTGAAAATCGAGAAAAGGAAGGCGAGTTTAAATCTTTAGTCGACTTATGTAAGCGGGTCGCTTCGCAGAAGGTGTCGCGGCGTGTGTTGGAAACACTGGTTAAATCAGGTGCATTTGATGTGTTTGGACAGTCTCGACGGAGTTTGATGGAGTTTTTACCAGAAGCTACAAAAATTGCAGAACAATATATTCGAGATCAGGCATTTGGACAGTCTGACTTGTTTGGTGGTGCGGGAAATATGGGTGGCGAAGAACCTGAAGTTCCTGATGTTGGTGAGTGGAAAGAAAAAGAACGTTTAACTGCCGAGAAAGAAGTGCTCGGCTTATATTTAACGGGTCATCCATTAGATGAGTATAGGGATGAACTGAATCAACTGGTCACACATACACTGAAGAGCGTTGACGATATGGATGTGGTAGCCGGTGGTAAGTTTAGCAAATTGCCAGTAGTTTTAGCTGGGACGGTTGCGGCTATTCGAATTCAGAATACAGACAATGGTAAGCGTGCATTTTTCAATCTAGATGATGGCACGGCCTATATGGAGTTTGCTGCGTTCACCAATACCTTTGAAGTCTTTGGTCATTTACTCCAGAAAGATGAAATATTACTGGTGGAAGGA
>DRMA01000272.1 GCA_011375245.1 Thiothrix sp.
ATAATGAAGCTGATTCAAACGCTTATCAACAACAGCATAAAAATCCCATCCAAATTGATATTATTGATGATGAAGGCACTGCTTTCAATAAGTATCAGTCACGCCATCAATATCGAACCCATCGTGCTTATCTTGAAGCGAAAAAGGGAAATTATTATCAACTACGTGTACGTAATCGTAGTAATAAACGAATTGCGATCGTCATTGCAGTTGATGGACGTAATATCTTAACGGGCAAAAAATCAAATTTGAAAAGTAATGAAAGGATGTATGTCCTTGCACCTTACCAAACGGCTATTTATAAAGGCTGGCGCACAGGTAAGGATAAAGTAAATCGCTTTTACTTTACCTCAGCAGGTGACTCTTACTCAGCAGCATGGGGAGATCGTTCCGCAATGGGGGTTATTGCTGCTGCTGTCTATAATGAAAAGCCTACTTATCGTCAAGTGCCTTATGCTTATAAGAAAAAATATAAAGGTGAAAAGAAATCAAAGACAAATCCATCATTGAAAGCTGATGATGCAGGTACAGGTTTTGGGCGTGAGGAATATTCTGCTTCAAGGCGAGTTCATTTTCGAGCACAGAAAAGAGTAGCTGCAACGTATTTTTATAAGTATGAGTGGCGCAGTTCTTTATGTCAGCGGGGCATTATAAATTGTTATACTCAGCAATCGGATAATCGCTTTTGGTCTGATAATCATAGGGATAATCACTCAGGAAGTAATGAATATGCGTCTTATCCACCACGTTATTATAATGAGTAAACAAAGTTAGCAACTTTCAGCAACAGGCGCTGTGCAACGTAAGATAATAGCCGTATTACTAATACAAGTGCTTGTTTGTGTGATGAACATTTTCCAAAAATGTTGAGAAGGAAGACCTACAATAACAATATCATTGGGGTGAGCGTAAATAGAGTTGCGTGCTCGAATGGTTGTTGTACTGTTCAACAAATAATTTGGTGAAAGGACAGTATATAGTTTTGTCAGTAAGGTACTTCTGCTTGGGGTAGTAATTTGTACCAATGCATATCGAGAATCTACCTGTAGAATTTTTCCTGCTTTTTCTATCATGATTTCACCTTTATAAAATTAAGTATATTTGCTCTAAAAATCCTTTTATGATCAAAAAGTGAGCGAATGATACTAAAGCTAATGCTGCATGTCATGCTTTTTGTTTATTTTTTTATCAATTTTATTAGTTGCATTTATCTTTAAGACATTACCGCAACTAATTGTTGTTTATAGTGTAAGACCTGTCAAAATACCCTTCCTATGCTATTATCAGTGCAATATTCTATTAATAAGGTGGTATTTTTGTGAGGCAAAATTTGTTACGTGCTGATAGCGGCTTATTAAGTTATCCAATTCGTGAAGTGGTTGAAATTGGCAAGGAAATAGAGAAGCTAGGCAAGTTTTCTATGATTTGGGAAAATATTGGTGATCCTGTTACCGCAGGTGAAGAGATTCCTGAATGGATGACAACGATTGTTCGTGATGTGGCGGCAAGTAGCGATGCATTTGCTTATACCGATTCTCGGGGTGATGTTGTTGCACGGCAATATGTACTTGATCATTTTTCTAGTCATAAAGTATGCACTATAGACGATATTCTTTTTTTTAATGGTCTTGGTGAGGCGATTAATAAAATTATGAATTATTTGCCTAAAGAAGCCCGTGTACTTGTGCCTTCTCCAACCTACCCATCCCATGCAACCGCTGAATCCATGCACGCAGGTTGCTCTTATATTTCCTATGCTTTAGACCCAACGAATAACTGGGAACCCGATCTTGATGAAATTCGTAATAAAGTGCGTTATAACGATCATATTGTTGCGATCTTAGTCATTAACCCAAATAATCCTACTGGCAGTGTCTATACCCGTGAAACATTAGAGGCGATTGTTCAAATAGCCAAAGAGCATGATTGTTTTCTTATTTTTGATGAAATTTATCATCATATGACCTTTAATGGAGTGGATAACACCTTGCTGTATGAAATCATTGGTGATGTTCCAGGGATTAGTATGAAAGGGATTAGTAAAGATATCCCATGGCCAGGCTCTCGTTGTGGTTGGATTGAGGTCTATAATGCTGAAAAAGATGATAATTTCGCTGCTTATATTAAGGTTATCTTGTTGTCTAAAATGCTTGAGGTTTGCTCAACAACATTTCCGCAAAAAGTGTTACCGTTACTTTATGAGCATAATGAATTCAAAGGCTTACTGCAAAGCAGAATTAGTAAATATACGAAGCGAGCGAATGAAGCCTTTGCTTTTTTCAAGCAGATTCCTTATATCCATATTAATAAACCAAAAGGGATTTTCTATTTAGTCGTTGAGTTACCTAATCTTCCACGTACAACTTTAGACGCTAAAAATAAGGCAACACGTTTATATATCAATCAATTAGAAGAACAACCACTTGTTGCAGATTTTCAGTTTAGTTATGAGTTAATGGGATCAGAAGGTGTTTGTGTTGTACCCTTAACAGGGTTTGGTTCAACAGTAACAGGTTTTCGGATGACGTTGTTACAAGAAGATGATGCCGTTTTTACCGAAACACTGGAAAAAATAGGTCGTGCCATTAACGCTTATTATGCATAGAAAAACAAAAAACGCTTTTTGGTACATGGAGGCGTTATATGTTTAATCAAGTAGACGTAGAATCGCCCCTTTTTTTTAGTCGCTGCATAGTTATTGTGATGCTTGTTTTCCTTACCGCTTGTGCAACGACTAAAAATATACCAAAGCCTCTTGTTCCTGTAGCGACTAACGAGGTTGAGCAAGTAATACTCGGACCAGAAGATCGTGTGATTACCGTATTGGATTTACAGACAGTTAAGGGTCTTGAAGCGATAGCACCTAGGCTGTCTACTTATCGTGCTGTATTGGTTGGTGAAAATCATATTGCTTATGGTGATCATCTGAATCAGGTAGCGATTATTAAAAGTTTGCATAAGCGATGGAAGGGTATGGCAATTGGCTTGGAATTTGTACAGCAGCCTTTTCAAAAAGCGCTTGATGAGTATGTTGCTTGTCGATTATCTGAGTTTGATATGTTGCAGCAAACACAATGGTATAAGCGCTGGAAATATGATTTTAGACTGTATCGCCCGATTTTTGAATTTGCGCGGGAACAGAAAATTCCATTAATTGCCCTTAATATTCCAACAGAACTCACAAAGCGTATTAGCAAAGTAGGGCTTGATGGTCTTACCGCACGGCAGCGACAACAGTTGCCTAAGACAATTGATAAATCAAATGAAGCCTATGCAAAACACTTAAAAAATGTGTTTAATCTTCACGCGCGTGTTGCTCATGTGCATTCTTCTAAAAAAGGCAAAGGTAATAAACAAGCTAATAAACGAGTTAATAAACATTCAACGCATTCTGCTAACAAGAGTTTTGATCGTTTCTATGAAGCACAACTGGCATGGGATGAAGGCATGGCAGCAACAGCGGCGGCTTATTTATTAAAACATCCAACAGCTAAAATGGTTATTTTAGCTGGGGGAGGACACCTGATTAATCGTCATGGTATTCCAGCACGTTTAGAACGTCGAATAAGAAGTAAAGTCGCTGTGGTGTTAAATGATGCAGGTGAACAACCTGCTGCTTCTAACGGTGATTTTTTATTGTTATCCCCAGCCGCTAAGCTGCCTAAGGCAGGTTTGTTGGGTATTCTAATGCGCCAAGAAAATGCAGGTGTGGTTATTTCGACCATAATACCCAATGGTGCGGCTAAAAAAGCAGGGTTAAAAGAAGGTGATATTTTGCTTACCATTGCTGAGAATAAGGTGAAAGAAATGGGGGATGTTAAGTTGTTATTATTGGATGCTAAACCTGCTGAAGAAAAAACAGTGAGTATTTTACGGGATAATAAAAAATTGCAAAAAACACTTATTTTGCAGTAATAATTATCTGAATATCTAAAGTGAAAAATTATATATGGAACATTTAAAAACGACATGGGGTGAATATGCACTGCATCGTTTTCCTTTGCTTAAAAATGACCAATTACGCGCATGGGATGCAGCAG
>DRMA01000273.1 GCA_011375245.1 Thiothrix sp.
AAGGGCATATTATGGTAAAAAAATATACAAATTTGAATTTAGTATTGATGAATTTCGTAAAATGGTACTCGGTGGAAAAGAGACTAAAACTTATCCTGTATTCTATGAATTTAAACGAAAAGTAATAACAAAAGCACAACATGAACTAAGCCGTAAAGATGAAACCACGGGACTTTATATTTCGGATTTAGGCTTTGATCTTGAAACAAGGCGCACAGGACGCAAAATATCCCACCTCATTTTCACGATTAAAACCCAGAAAACCAAGCCAGCCCCAACGCTCCAACAAGAAGAAACACAGGCAACAACAAACAATTCCAACACCCCACCAATCATTCTCGCCTATGAAGCGATTGGTGTTATGCGAAAAACGGTTCAACCTTATCTTGAGCAACGCGGTGAACAAGCCTTGCAAAATACCCTGAAGAAATTCCATGAAGACAAAGAAAAAGGCAAAATCACCAAAAGCGAGCAAGGCTATCTTGCTTATTTGCTCCGAGTGAATGCAGGGCAAAAAACAATCCAAGATAAAGAGCGCACGCTAAAGGAAAAAAATAATACCGAACAAAAGGAGAAAGAGGCAAAAGAACAGGCACTAAAAGAGGCGTTTAACCAAGAAAGAGAGGCAGCACTGAATGGCTTTTTTGATACGCTTGAGGACGGTGAAGTAGACTATATTATTCTTGATTTTGAGGCTTCTGAGTTGTTTGAAAAACATATCAAATCGTGGATGATGCTGTTTATGCTTTACAACAACTCACGTGATCTTGCTATGAAAGATAGAGATCCTGATATTAGAAACTGCTTTCATGCGTTTGTTATTGAGCGACATTTGGATAAGGTGTTGAATGATTTTGAGGCGTGGAAGGTGAAGAAGACTGAATGATAACCCGACGAGGTTGTGAACATATCATTTTAATTGCGAAAAAATGACTAATGTAGGTCGGGTTAGCTTTAGCGTAACCTGACAAATCAGTGGTTTATCGCCACATTCTGTCGGGTTACGCTACGCTAACCCGACCTACGAGGGATACTTTCACCGCCTCTGGCGGATGGAAATTTATACCAAAGGCACGGAACATTAAAAATCAATATCCTCTATTTCCGTTGCTAATGCGACCTGCTTAAGCCAGTGATCTAAACGTTGGATATCCTTTGTCGCTTCAATAAGCTTTATTTTATCATTAGATATTTGTGGAAATTTCAGTGTCAATAGGCTGATCAGTGTTTCTTGTTTGCTTTGTTGCTTGCCCTCTTCTCTGCCTTCTTTCCTACCCTCTTTCCTACCTTGTTTTCTGCCTTCTTCGCGTGCTTTTGCCTTTTTGTCTTGCAGATATTCTTCATTCGCATATTCATCTTTCATCCGTGCATATTCTTGTGGGGTGGTTTTGTCTTTTTTAATTAAGGCGAAAATATCTTGAATCGTTTTATTTTCATACTGCGTTTCATCAATTTTTTCATCAAGGCTATCATCAATCGCTTCAAGCCATTCACGATAAGGTTCAGGCGTACTATCACTGACATATTTGGGACAGACATAGATCATTTTATGTTTCGTTTCACCAATGCCTTTGCCTGCTAAGGTTTTCGGCTCAAAATCAGTCACACTAATATCGGTTTTATGTCGATCACCTGATGTCAGTACCACTAAGGTATAAATTGTTCGTTTTGGTGTGTAGTTATAAGCACTCGTGACTTGTTCTAATAAGGCTGAACAATGGTAATGTAAAAAACGATCATAATGATCAGAGAGGCGTTTATGTTGTATATCGACGATAATGCGGTTTTTTTTGTCTTCCGCAAATAAATCAAAACGACTATCAACACTACCAACGACAGGGGAGAACGATTTTTCAGTTTCTACTTTATCAATATCTAGTTCAATGCCAAAAAAATCATTCACCAAGGCGGTAAAAATATGTGGCTGTGAAAAGGCTTTTTTAAAAATAACACCATAGTGTAATGAGGCAACTTCAATCATGGTTTTGTTCTCCTTGGGTCTATTTGTTATTCATTTAAGGCGTGATTGTATAACATATATGGCAATGCTGAATGATAGCGGGTTCGCGGGAATTCTATTCTTTTTGTCGTAGCGCATTGTTTAGTACACATTATTCACTAATCATTATCCTAATGGCTAAGGCTCTCTTGCTTGCTATGTTACTCTGTACTATTTATAAAACCACTGGAGATGATGATGTCCCTATTACAGCAAAAAAATACGCTATCTCCTGAGGAATACCTTGCCGAAGAACAACAAGCAACCTTACGTCATGAATACGTGGCTGGCACGATTTATGCAATGGCAGGCGCAGGTGAACAGCATAATCGAATTGCAGGGAACGTTTTTTTTCAACTTCGTGCCAAAGCGCGAGGCAGTCGTTGTGGTGTTTTTATGAGTGATATGAAGCTGCGTATTGATCAAGGTGTGTGCTTTTATTACCCTGATGTGATGTTGACCTGTGATACGGATGATACAGAAATACACTTTAAAGAAAACCCGTGCCTTACTGCCGAAGTCTCTTCGCCCTTAACAGAGTCGATTGATCGTCGAGAAAAATTATTAGCCTATAAAAAAATCCCCAGCCTCAACTATTATTTAATCATTGCCGCTAATCGACAGCATATTGATTACTATCAACGTGATACCAACCAAAACTGGCAATTAGCCACGTTAGCACTCAATGAAGTGATTCATGTGCAATATGGCACGGGTGAGAATGCTTATGAAGCAGGGCTTTGTTTAGAGGATATTTATGAAGATGTGCAGTGGTTATAAGGCTATTTACTTAGGATTAATAAGATTTCCTCAGATAAGAGCTACCATCAGTGTCGAAGCCAGTCGTGGGTGTTATTTTTTAATCAGAAGCGTGTTTGAGTGTAACGAGTTCTTGCTGATTTAAAAATAATCCACATGACTTACTGGCTTTGTTAAGTTATGAATATTATTATTGTTCCGCATTATTAGAACAACTAATCTGTCAATTACATTTATTTACAACAAACCACGCTCCGCAAAAGAAATCACCTCATCACCAATAACAAAATGATCTAAGACTCGCACATCAATCAACTCCAACGCTTCTTTTAAACGCTGTGTAATCTGCTTATCTGCCTCGCTCGGCTCTGCTACCCCAGAGGGATGATTATGTGCAAAAATAAGTGCCGCTGCATTATGCTTTAAGGTTTCTTTAACTACTTCACGGGTATACACACTTGCGCCATCAATTGTTCCCGTAAACATTTCGTTATACTCAATAATACGATGACGATTATCCAAAAACAGGCAAGCAAACACTTCATGCTCATAATCACGTAATTTTGCTTTGAGGTAATCACGTACCACAGTGGCACTGGTAATTTCATCACCCCGTTGGAGTTTGGCATCAAAATAACGCCGACTCATTTCGATCACAGCTTGCAATTGCACATATTTTGCAGGACCTAACCCTTTACTCTCACAAAAATGCGCTTGATCTGCAGCAAGTAAATTGCGTAAACAACCATGTTCTTGTAACAGGTTATTTGCCATTTCAACCGCAGAGACACCGCGTGTACCTGTACGCAGGAAAATAGCTAATAACTCAGCATCGGTTAAAATTTCTGCTCCCAGAGATAAGAGCTTTTCACGCGGGCGCTGTTCAACAGGCCAATCAGGTATCGCCATAATTTTATTATCATTATTAGTTATATAGTTTTTCACCTAACACATTTCTCAGAGAGATGAGCGCAGCAAGTTTTGTTGGGTAAAAAATAACAAGTCGCGCTCACCGAACGATTAACCGAGAAAGTTGATACGTGGTAGAATATGCCACCATTATGGCAGAGCTAACACATAAAAATATTATCCTTGGGATAACTGGAGGCATTGCTGCTTACAAAGCTGCGGTGCTGGCACGCTTATTAAAAGCTGAAAACGCCAATGTACGTGTCTGTATGACTGACAGTGCAATAACATTTATTAACCCACTGACCTTTCAAGCACTCTCAGGCAATCCTGTGCATAACACGCTCCTTGATCCTCATGCAGAAGCGGCAATGGGGCATATCGAACTCGCGCGTTGGGCTGATAGTGTGCTTATTGCTCCTGCAACCGCCAATACCCTTGCTAAACTAGCAACAGGACAAGCAGACAATCTACTCACAACCTTATGCCTTGCAACTTGCGCACCGATTATCCTTGCTCCCGCAATGAATCAAGCCATGTGGAACAACTCTTTTACTCAAAAGAACATAAAACGCTTACAACAATATGGTATGCAACTCATTGGTCCTGACAGTGGTAACCAAGCTTGTGGTGATCATGGCTTAGGACGTATGTCTGAACCCGAAACGATTATCAATGGTTTAAAAAAATACTTACAACAACAAACACCAGCACCACAACAGCATCCCTTGGCAAATATTAATATTATGATCACCGCAGGGCCAACGCGTGAAGCCATTGATCCTGTGCGTTATATTACCAATCGAAGCTCAGGAAAAATGGGCTACGCCATTGCCCGTTCAGCACAAAAACTAGGCGCAAGCGTCACTCTTATTTCAGGCACTGTCGCTTTAGACTGTCCACAAGGTGTAACCCGTTACTGGGCTGAATCCGCCAATGATATGTATCAACAAGTCAAAGCACACATTGCCCCCATACAAATATTTATCGCAACAGCGGCTGTCGCTGATTACGCGCCACAAACACCTGCAACTCGCAAGATAAAAAAAACGGCTGAAACAGATACATTAACGCTAACACTCCAAAAAAATGTCGATATTCTTGCCAGCATTAGCCATGAAAACCCGCACGTATTTACCGTTGGCTTTGCTGCTGAAACGGAGAATGTTGAACACTACGCACGTGAAAAACTCAACAATAAAAAACTCAATATGATTGCTGCAAATCAAGTGGGACATAAGCAAGGCTTTGATGTTGATGAAAATACCCTGTTGGTCATTTGGGAAAACGGCAAAAAAAGCTTACCCATAACGACTAAAACACAGCTTGCTGAACAGCTCATGCAACTGATTAATCAACATTACCAAAAAGATCAAATTGTAAGGACAAGGTCAAACCATGAAACAAATTAATTATAAAATACTCGACCCACGCATTGGCAATAGTATTCCGCTACCTGAGTATGCCACTACGGGTTCAGCAGGTATGGATTTAAGAGCTTGTATTGATGATAAAACGTCTATTACCCTCAATGCAGGAGAGACTGAATTAATCCCCACAGGGATCGCTATTCATATTGGTGATCCTGAAATAGCCGCTACTATCCTGCCACGCTCAGGTCTTGGGCATAAACAGGGTATTGTCTTAGGGAATCTAGTGGGTTTAATTGATTCCGACTATCAAGGACAACTGTATATTTCTTGTTGGAATCGGGGTGATACGCCTTTCACTATTGAAGTGGGTGATCGTATTGCCCAACTTGTCTTTGTCCCTATCATAAAAGTCACCATGAATGAAGTCAGCAGCTTTGATGAAACTGATCGCGGTACGGGTGGCTTTGGACACTCTGGACATAAATAATCATGAATACAAATACTCCCAATCAAGCTGCCCATATTCTTGTTGAAGCTCTACCCTATATACAAAGTTATTCTGGAAAAACTATTGTTATAAAATACGGTGGTAATGCAATGACGGATGAAACGTTACAAAAACAATTTGCCCAAGATATTGTGTTATTAAAACAAGTCGGTATTAACCCTGTTGTCGTACATGGCGGCGGCCCCCAAATTGCCAATATGCTCAATAAAATTGGCAAAGAAAGCCATTTTATTGATGGTATGCGTGTCACTGATGCGGAAACGATGGATATTGTGCAAATGGTGCTAGGCGGGCTAGTCAACAAACAAATCGTTACCATGATTAACCAAGCAGGCGGACGCGCCATTGGTTTAACGGGTAAAGATGGTGATTTAATTTGTGCAAAAAAACTCTGCCCGCAATCCAAAATAAATCCTGAAGAAACCATTGATTTAGGTTATGTTGGTGAAATTACATTGATTCGTGCAGGTATTGTCAAAATGCTGGATAACGACCGTTTTATTCCTGTTATAGCGCCTATTGGTGTGGGTGAAGACGGTCAAGCTTATAATATCAATGCGGATATTGTCGCTGGCGCAATGGCAGCCGTGCTTAAAGCTGAACGACTTATATTACTTACCAATACAGCAGGTGTGCTTGATCGACAAGGTGAACTGCTCACAGGATTAGATAAAAAGATGATTGATAAACTCATCGAAACAGAAGTGATTGAAGGTGGCATGATCCCGAAAATAAACTGCGCACTCGATGCGGTACAATCAGGGGTAAAATCATCGTGCATTATTGATGGTCGTGTACCTCATGCCGTATTGCTCGAATTATTGACGGATAAGGGTGCTGGAACACTGATTAGGCACTAATAACGAAAAAAAGTAGCAAATAGTGCAAAAAAAGGTTCGAAATTTATGAATACGGGTGCTATTATCCTCGCCCAGATAGGCTGAGTGGCAGAATGGCTATGCAGCGGATTGCAAATCCGTGGACCTCGGTTCGACTCCGGGCTCAGCCTCTGTCTGAAGACAGTAAATGTAGTAAAGCCCACCTCGATGTATTTGCCCAGGTGGCGAAATTGGTAGACGCAGGGGACTTAAAATCCCCCGACAGAAATGTTGTGCCGGTTCGACTCCGGCCCTGGGCACCATTATTCAAATCGTTAGTCACAACTAACGTCTATTAGCCCGCATCACAGCGGACTTTTTTGTGCTTATAGATGTAAGATAATTCACTTGCGAACTCAGCAAGCCATAACACACATGGCTTGCTTCTACTCTAATCGTTAAAACTATCCAACAAATCAACCAGCATTGCAGAGACCTCACCCGTCATTAAGGTAAATTCAATATCAATATGATCTTCATGAGTTTCAGCATCACTCTCTTGTAATTCGTCTTTCATCACATCAAGAAACTTAAGCTTTTTAATTTGCAATTCCTCGGTCACGACAAAGCTTATTTTATCACTCCAAATCAACGCTAATTTTGCAACATACTTGCCTTTTTTTAGATTTGTCTGCACTTCATCAGAGAGCAATTCGTGATTTTTGAAAACAGCACTACTTTTTGCCTCGTCAGGTGTTTTTAACTCACACTCTGCCCCTAATAAAAACGGCTCAGGTAAATTATCTTCTTGTAACCATGCGGTCATTGCTGTCGCTGGTGTTACTTCTGTATCAGGCAATGCAATTGGTAATGTACCAAGCGTTTTACGTAACAACTTGGTAAAGGTCTCTGCCCGAGGTGCAGACGCAGAATCAATAACCAGCCAATCGCCTTTAGGGTCAATCCACGCATCCATTTTTTGTGTACGTGTAAAGGCACGTGGCAATAATTCATGCTCAATATTTTCACGCAGTTCTTTTTTCTCTTTTGCCGTCACTTTACGGTCTTCTTTGTGTTCAATCTCAGTCACACGCTCATCAACTTCTTCACGCACTACAGAGGCAGGTAAAAGACGTTCCTGACGCGCCATACTGAGTAGAATAAAACCATTAGCACTATGGGTTAAGGCATTGGCATTTTTACCCAATGGTGCAACCCAGCCCATACTCTCCCGTTGTGTCGCACCGCAAGGAGTAAATGGCTTACGACTCAATACATCGTGTAGTTCATCAGCCGACTGTGTAAATTCTTGTTCAAATTTAAAGAGATAGAGATTTTTAAACCACATAGATTTCTGCACTTATTATTAGAATAAAGGAGGCAGATTATGCAATAAATCAAACAGAAACACCAAGCCTTATTGGTATCGTGGCAACACCAATTAATAACGACGTTTGGTATTTATGAAAGATGCCCGTATTTCTTTAAAATTTCCGCCAACAG
>DRMA01000274.1 GCA_011375245.1 Thiothrix sp.
ATTATTGACCCACATTTTCTTTCCAAAGCTGAGGTTCGCTCATGGCCGATCATTGGTTGGGTTGGCGCAAAGGCTGGTACGTTATTTATTAAACGTGGCAGTCGCTCTGCTGCTGAGTCAGCACATCATGAAATGGTGCAATGCTTAAAGACTAATGAGACAGGTGCTACAGGGCATAGTGTGTTATTTTTTCCTGAAGGTACGACATCTAATGGGTTAGATATACTGCGTTTTCGACCCCGTTTATTTGATGCTGCTATTACAACACAAAGACCACTTCAACCCATTGTTTTACATTACCCAGACCCTGTACATAATGTTAATCCTAAAGTGCCTTTTGTGGGTAAACAATCATTAGCGGCTAATATTTGGAGCTTGCTTGGAGAGCGGAAAATTAACGTTACTGTTTGTTTTCTAACAGAAATTGACACAACAGTATTTAATCGTAAAGATCTAGCTAAACTAAGTGAAAAAAGAGTTCGAGAAAGTCTTACTCAACTACTCAAGACACAAAAAACCCGCTAACCTATAAAGCTAACGGGGCTTTAAAAGCCAGTTGTTCTTTTTTTACAAGTAGTTAAAAAGGAATATCATCTTCAAAATCATTGTAGTTACTTTGTGGTGAAGGAGCCGTTTGCCCTGGATTTCCTTGCTGAGGCTGCCCTTGTGGTTGTTGTTGTCTTGCAGGCTGCTGCTGTTGTGGCGGAGCTTGTTGTTGTGGAGCATTTCCTCCCATTGGCGCATAACCGCCACTACTCTGTCCTTGTCCTGCACCACGTGCATCAAGAAACTGCATATTATCAGCAATAATATCCGTGCTATAACGATTAGAACCATCAGGCGCTTGCCATTTACTAGTTTGCAATTTGCCCTCGATATACACTTTTGAACCCTTACGCAGATATTCACCTGCTATTTTGCCTAAACCACGAAATAAGGTAACACGATGCCATTCTGTTTTTTCACGTCGTTCGCCTGTTTGTTTATCTTTCCAACTATCTGAGGTAGCAACACTAATTTTAGTCACTGCATCCCCATTTGGCATATATCGAACATCAGGATCATTGCCCAAATTGCCCACAAGTATTACTTTATTTACTCCAGCCATGTTTTTATTCCTTCTCTGTTATATACGTCGAGCAAAGTTTACTACTATCAGCTAACAATTGCATTAGCCGCCGATATACAAAATATACGCACATGGATTGCTTCGTGTTATGAAATGACGTACCTACAATTTAGCTGCCTATTGAAAGCCTTTTTTAAGCAATGAATGATTTATGCTATGGTGCATCTCTTAGAAGCTAGGGGTGTTACCTAATGCGGATGACTAAACTGCAATTATGTTAACTGAGAAAAACCCTTGGAACCTGTATACGGATCATGCCGGCGTAGGGAATGCTTCAGGTTCTCCTGAGTTTGTATTTTCTTAGCCGAGACTAACAATGGAGAGCCACATGAGTGCAATACCTGAATCATTTTTAGAAAGAACGGCAAAACTATCCGCTGAAATTACCACCCCCTTTCCAAAATCTCGCAAAATTTATATTGAAGGATCACGCCCCGATATTCGTGTGGGTATGCGTGAAATCTCGCAAGACGATACCACAGGTGATTTTGGGGTCGAAAAAAATCCACCTATTATCATTTATGATACATCAGGACCCTTTACTGATCCTGATATTGATATTGATTTAATGAAAGGCATTCCTGATGTGCGTAGCCCATGGATTCATGATCGTGCTGATACAGAATATTTGTCAGGTCCTAGCTCTGATTTTGGCATTGAACGTCAAAATGATGCTGCATTGGCTCATCTTCGCTTCGAACATATCCGCCAGCCTCGCAGAGCTAAAGTAGGGAAAAATGTAAGTCAAATGCATTATGCACGACAAGGTATTATTACTCCTGAAATGGAGTATGTCGCCATTCGAGAAAATGCGCGTCTTGATGAGCTACGTACTGACCCACGCTACAAAACAGTGTTAAAACAACATGCAGGTGAAAGCTTTGGTGCGAGTATTCCTGAACTCATTACTGCTGAGTTCGTACGTGATGAAATCGCTAAAGGGCGAGCCATTATTCCTGCTAATATCAATCACCCTGAATTAGAGCCCGTTATTATTGGGCGTAATTTTCGCGTTAAGATCAATACCAATATTGGTAATTCGGCAGTTACGTCGTCAATTGAAGAAGAAGTCGAAAAAATGGCATGGTCTGCCCGTTGGGGTGGCGATACCTTAATGGATTTATCAACGGGTAAGAATATCCATGAAACACGCGAATGGATTTTGCGTAATTCACCTGTGCCGATTGGGACTGTGCCTATTTATCAGGCGTTAGAAAAAGTCAATGGTAAGTCAGAAGATTTAACGTGGGAAATATTCCGTGATACCTTAATTGAACAAGCAGAACAAGGCGTTGATTATTTTACAATTCATGCAGGAATACGTTTACAGCATATTCCATTAACCGCTGAACGCATTACGGGGATTGTCTCACGTGGTGGCTCAATTATGGCAAAGTGGTGCTTAGCTCACCATACCGAAAGTTTCCTCTATACCCATTTTGAAGATATCTGCGAGATTATGAAAGCTTATGATGTATCTTTCTCACTCGGCGATGGTTTACGTCCAGGATGTGCAGCGGATGCCAATGATGCCGCACAATTTGGTGAGCTAGAAACCTTGGGTGAATTAACGCAAGTGGCGTGGCAACATGATGTGCAAGTGATGATTGAAGGTCCTGGGCATGTTCCCATGCAGTTGATTAAAGAGAATATGGAAAAGGAATTAAAGGATTGTCATGAAGCACCTTTTTATACCTTGGGCCCCTTAACAACGGATATTGCACCAGGATATGATCATATTACTTCTGCGATTGGTGCTGCTCAAATTGGTTGGTATGGGACAGCAATGCTGTGTTACGTTACTCCTAAAGAGCATTTAGGCTTACCCAATAAAGAAGATGTTCGTGTAGGGATTATTACTTATAAAATTGCTGCACAGGCTGCTGACTTAGCCAAGGGTTTTCCTGGTGCACAGATACGTGACAATGCATTGTCAAAAGCACGCTTTGAGTTTCGTTGGGAAGATCAGTTTAACCTTGGCTTAGATCCTGAACGAGCACGTGAATATCATGATGAAACAATGCCAAAACCCGCTGCAAAGGTTGCACATTTCTGTTCGATGTGTGGTCCACACTTCTGTTCAATGAAGATTACACAAGAAGTACGTGAATATGCCGCTAAACAAGGAGTATCAACAAAAGAAGCCGTTAAGAAGGGTATGAAAGAGAAATCCATTGAATTTATTGATGCAGGAGCGCAGATTTACAATAAAACTTAATAAGTTAGTGCAAATATATAGTCTATCTGAATAATATGTCAAACCAATATCATTCAGACGGGCTATTTTGGCTAATGTTTAGAAAAAACCATCTGCCTTTAACGAAATTTGCACGGAAGCCCCTCCTCTTTAGGGGAGGGATGGATAATGAATAGCTATAAACGTAGTTGTGCCAATAACGGCAATAAGAAAACCTAAACCAGTTAATACAAGCATATTTTTTCCTTTAATGTATAGTACTTTGCTATTTCTACACGAGAAATAGAAGATTAAGGGTTGTTGCTAACATTGATTAATTATCAATCATAATTAGTTGTTTTTATAGGGTATCATTTTTAATAATGACAAACAAGGTCGAACTCAGTGAAAAACTCCTTTACGAAACAGATAGCAAACAATAAACCCTTTTATAGAGTGGGTATTTTTATATTTTTATTGTTTCCACTGCTGGTAAATGCAATGCCTAAAACCTTACATAAAATAGGGTTGGCAACGGCCCACCCACTAGCAACAGAGGGTGGCTTATCCATTCTGCAGCAAGGAGGGAATGCATTCGATGCCGCTATTGCTGTCAGTGCTATTTTAGCTGTTGTCGAACCTTATAGCTCAGGCATTGGTGGTGGTGGATTTTGGCTATTACATGATGCAAAAACCCAAACCGATGTCATGCTAGATGGACGTGAAACAGCTCCAGAAAAGGCAAGTACTGATATGTATCTTGATCAGCAAGGCAATGTTATTTCAAATCTTTCTATAACAGGTGCATTGGCAGCAGGTATTCCTGGAGAACCTGCTGCTCTTGTTTGGCTCGCTGAAAATCGTGGAAAACTTCCGTTAAAAACCACACTAAAACGAGCTATTGAACTCGCACAAGAAGGTTTCGTAGTCGATGATTTTTATTTAAAAATGCTACGCTTTAGACTGGATGCAATCAAACAATCTGCTGATGCAAGTCAAATTTTTTTGGATGATAATAAACCACCTCAATTAGGTCATTCCATTAAGCAACCTGACCTTGCTCATACGCTCACATTAATTGCCGAAAAAGGACACGCAGGCTTCTATGAAGGCGAAACAGCAGAAAAACTTGTTAAAGGTGTACGAAAGGCGCAAGGTATTTGGACAAAAAATGATTTAAAAAATTATCGCATTAAATTACGCCAACCTGTTATTACACATTACCAAGACATGACGATAACATCTGCGGCATTGCCTTCATCAGGTGGAATTGTATTGGCAGAGATATTTAATATGTTATCTGCTTACGAACTATCATCATTGCATAAAGCGGAAAAAACCCACCTTATTATCGAAGCAATGAAACGTGCTTATCGTGATCGTGCAGAGTATATGGGAGATAGTGATTTTGTTGATGTTCCCGTCAAAAGACTAACAAGTTCAGCCTATGCTGAGCAATTACGTCAAAGTATCAATAAAGCTAAAGCAACAGCTAGTAAAGCTCTACCACCAACATGGCATGACGAGTCAGCAGGAACAGATACCACACATTTTTCTATTGTTGATAAAGAAGGTAATCGCGTTGCAGCGACCTTATCTATTAATTATCCCTTTGGCTCATGTTTTGTACCCTCTGGGACGGGGGTACTACTTAATGATGAAATGGATGATTTTTCAGCTAAAGCAGGCGCACCGAATGCCTATGGCTTAGTGGGAGCTAAAGCAAATGCTATTGAAGCTAATAAACGGATGCTTTCTAGTATGTCTCCAACCTTTCTTGAGACAAAAGAAAGGATTGGTATTATAGGAACACCTGGTGGAAGCCGTATTATTACCATGGTTTTACTGGGTAGCCTCGCTTTTCATGAGGGGAAAACAGCAGAGGAAATTGTGAATTTACCACGCTATCATCATCAATATTTGCCTGATCAGGTACAATACGAACCCAACACATTCAGTGATGAAACAGTAAAAAGACTAGAAGCAAAAGCACATCACATGCTGAAAAAGTCCGATGTTTGGGGGAATATGCAAATAGTGATTATTGATAAAAAAACAGGGCATGTGAGTGCAGCAGCAGATAAACGTGTTATAGGCAGTGCTGTAACAAGTCACTAGCCTTGGTAATGATTTTGTAAACACATAAGACAATAATATTCAATACAATAGTGACACCCCCCCCCATATAGGATACACTATTACTTATTCCTTATTTAATCATAAGCTATTCTACAAATCCTTATTAACATTTGAGAAGGTTAGAGTGCTTGCTTGTGTCTGATTAATAGCATTGGGCTTTGCTATATTTAAATCATCCATTAGCTTTTTGTAGAATACATACAACCACTAAAAGAAAACACCTATGAGATACGAGACCCCTCCTCTACCCTCTGAAATTATAAATGCTTTACCCATTCGTTATACTCTGGGTGACTACCAAATAACGGCCGTTCTTACGGATGATGACTTTAGTATTACCTATAAAGCTATTCATAATGAACTAAATATTCCCGTCATTATTAAAGAATATATGCCGAAATCATTAGCATTACGAAGTAAAAGCATGTCACACGTTATTTTAAAAAATATTGACATGGCACAACTCTACAAATGGGGGGTAACACAATATCGTGATGAAATTAATGCACTGTGTAATTTGCATCATCCTAACGTTGCAACAGTAAGAGCATGTATTGAAACTAACAATACTATCTATATGGTCACAGACTATATCAAAGGCAAAACCCTCGACGCTTTCGTCAAAGAAGAACGACTAACTGAAAAAGAAAATATGCTTCTACTTGAATCACTACTACATGGAGTACAAGCAATACACGAGGCAGGTTTTTATCATGGTGATATCAACCCAACAACGATAATTATTGAAACAGAAAGCCTTACTCCCTTTATTATTAACCTAGGACAAGCAAAACACCTTTTTAGACATTATGAAAAGGATTTGAGCTCGTATATCTCAACAGGCTACTCACCACACGAACAATATGTAGCCCATAGTAAACAAGGTGTAAGAACCGATATTTATGCAACGGGAGCTACTTTATATTATCTTATTAGTGGAATAACACCTACTTCATCAGTGCAACGTTTAACAGCAACTATCGAAGGTAAGCCTGATCCACTCCCTCCTCTTTATTTGGTTGCACAAGAGCGTTACCCCAAACGAACATTATTAGCTATCAGTCATGCAATGGAATCACTAGAAACTAATCGTCCACTATCAATTCAGGACTGGAAAAAAGAATTTGGTATAACAACAAAGGCGATTCAGTACACAGAGAAACAAGATAATATATCCCATTCTCCCAAAAAACTTGAAATTGATTTCAGTGTACTTAAGCAACAAACACAACTAACTAAGCAAAAACTAGAAAGGCGACACTACACAAGAATAATTGCAATTACAACGGTTATGCTAGGTGCATTAATAGCAGGCGCAACCACTTATAACCAATATTTAAATGAGGTAAATATTATAAAAAACACGCATCAGCTTACAACAACACCAAAACACACATTAATTTCCTCATCACCAAAAAAGCCTCCTTTTATGCATATCAATTTAACTACTATATCCACTGTTATTGATAATATCTACTTTATTTACCCTGATAAAAACCCCTTTTTGTTAAAACAAACAAACAAATCACGTAACAACACAATACGGAACTCGCCCGAGCCCTGGGCGAGGAGGCCGCGCTCGTGCTCTGGATCCAGCCTGCTGGCGAGGAGCTCTCC
>DRMA01000275.1 GCA_011375245.1 Thiothrix sp.
CAGCAAATAGTAGTGATCCACATCTTTTACCAATACGCTACAATTCTCATCAATAATAACAATAAGGACATACAATGAAATTTAACGACTATCTGAAAATTTTAGTAAGAAATGATGGCTCAGACCTTTATTTAACCGTTGACGCGCCGCCTGTCGCTAAATTCCAAGGCATGCTTAAGCCTATCGAAAAAAAACGGCTAACACGTGAAGATCTCACGCAACTCGCTCACAACGTCATGAATGAAGAACAACGCACTGCATTTGAAAAAAAACCAGAAATGAACCTTGCTTTATCTATTGAGGGGATTGGGCGTTTTCGTATCAATATTTATCAACAGCGCAATAATGTTGCTATGGTAATCAGAAACATTAAAGTAGAAATTCCACATATTGATGACCTTGGACTCCCTGAAGTATTAAAAACAGTCATTATGGAAAAACGCGGCCTTATTATGTTCATTGGTGGCACAGGATCAGGAAAATCAACATCACTTGCAGCACTGATTGACTACCGAAATCGCACTGCATCAGGTCATATTATTACCATAGAAGACCCTGTTGAATATATTCATCCTCATAAAAAATCTATTATTAGCCAGCGAGAAGTGGGTGTTGACACCGATAGTTATGAAGATGCATTACACAATACACTCCGTCAAGCACCTGATGTTATTTTAATTGGTGAAGTACGCACCGAAGAAACGATGGAACACGCTCTTACCTTTGCTGAAACAGGTCATCTGTGCCTCACCACGCTACATGCGAATAATGCCAATCAAGCACTAGATAGAATCATTAATTTTTTTACCGAAGAACGTCACAATCAGCTATTACTAGATTTATCATTAAATATAAAAGCCTTCATTTCACAACGTCTTGTCCCAACAATTGATGGCAAACGTGTTGCTGCTATAGAAATACTACTTGGTACACAACTCATTCGTGAATTAATTCAAAAAGGTGATATTGGTGCGATTAAAGAAGTGATGGAAAAATCAGAAGAATCAGGTATGCAAACCTTTGATAGTCACCTATTCAAACTCTACAAACAAGGCATTATTTCATTTGAAGCAGCATTAAGTAATGCAGATTCACCAAATAATCTACAAGTAAGGATTAATCTTGATGATAATCCTGTTGCTGACATGCTAAAACAAGCAACAACTGATAATAACAAATCACCAGAAAAAACCAATCAAGCTCAAAAAGCTTTTAATGGATTAATGCTCGAAGAGATCGAACAAGAGAAAAAAGAAGAGGAAAAAGAAGATTTTATCTTTGGTCACCAAAATGCTGCTGCAACATTAAAAATACAATAGCCATCCAATAATCCCATCTATTGGCATTGCTATAGTTACATAGCAATACCAATACCAATAAGACTCATCGTTTTCTCTGAGAAATGACTTAAACACGATAATTCGGTGGCTCTTTAGTAATTGTAACATCATGCACATGCGACTCTGTTACGCCTGCGTTAGATATACGGACACAAGTCGATTTAGTTCGCATTTCATGTAAATCAGCACAACCAATATATCCCATACTTGAACGCACTCCCCCCAAAATTTGATGAATAATCGGTGACAAGCCACCCTTATAAGGAACACGCCCTTCAATCCCCTCAGGAACTAATTTATCTGCCGCATTTTCTGACTGAAAATAGCGATCACTAGATCCTTTCGCCATTGCTGCCAATGACCCCATACCACGATATGCTTTGTAAGAACGCCCTTGATAAATTTCTACGTCACCAGGAGACTCATCTGTACCCGCAAACATTCCTCCCATCATCACCGTTGCAGCACCTGATGCTAATGCTTTTGCGACATCACCTGAAAAACGAATACCACCATCAGCAATAAACGGAATCCCTGTCCCTTTTAGTACTTCAGCTACATTCATTAATGCGGTGATTTGTGGCACACCAACCCCTGTTACCATACGTGTTGTACAAATTGAACCAGGGCCAATACCTACCTTTATCGCATCAGCTCCCGCAGTCACAAGGTCACGTGCAGCAACAGCCGTCGCAATATTGCCTCCAATGACCTGCACATCAGGATAATGATCCTTTACCCATTTAACCCGATCTAATACACCTTGTGAATGCCCATGTGCTGTATCCACAACAATAATGTCCACGCCCGCCTCAACCAAAGCAGCAACACGATCCGCTGTTCCATGCCCTGTTCCAACAGCAGCAGCCACAATTAAACTACCATTGTTGTCCTTACTCGCCAGTGGGAAATCACGTGATTTTTGAATATCTTTCACCGTAATTAACCCACAAAGATGAAAGTTATCATCCACCACCAGTACTTTTTCAATGCGATGCTTATGTAATAACGATCTAACCTCACCACGTGATGCCCCCTTACTAACCGTGACTAAGTTGTCTTTAGCTGTCATCACCGATGTCACTGGCGCATCCATATTAATTTCAAACCGCAGGTCTCTTGCGGTAACAATCCCAACAAGATTATTGCCATCTACAACAGGCACACCTGATATTTTTTCAGCATGCGTTAGATCCAACACATCCTGCACTGTCACTGTAGAACTTACAGTAATCGGATCAGTAATAATGCCACTTTCAAATTTTTTAACCTTCCTCACTTCATCGGCTTGTTGGGCAATAGTCATATTTTTATGCAATACACCAACACCACCTTCTTGTGCCATCGCAATGGCTAAGCGTGCTTCAGTGACCGTATCCATTGCTGCTGAAATCAAGGGAATATTCAAATGAATATCACGTGTAATTTGAGTCTTTAGGTCAACTTCCGCTGGCAGCACTATCGAATGAGCAGGTACAAGGAGTACATCATCGAACGTCAAAGCATCTTCTAGAATTCTCATAAGTCTTCCCTTTAACATAAAAATTAGGGAGGCATTATAGAGATTGACCTTGCAAGGGTAAACTGATAAAAGTACTAACACACAAATTGCGGTCTATCCACAGGTAAAACTACAAAAAAAACGTATGAAAAACAACTCTCAACGCACCTTTTTAACCGTATCTGAACTCAATGCAGAAGTTGATTTATTACTAAAAGAAACCCTTCCCTTGCTTTGGATTGAAGGTGAAATTTCAAATCTTGCTCGTCCCACATCGGGTCATATTTACTTCTCACTCAAAGATAACAAAGCACAAGTGCGCTGCGCTATGTTTCGTAATCAGTGTTTACGCTCTCATTGCAACGCAGAAAATGGTCTTAAGGTACAACTACAGGTACGCATTGGTCTATACCAAGCACGCGGAGAATACCAACTCATTGTTGAAAAAATGGAAGAGGCTGGCACAGGCGCATTACAAAAAGCCTTTGAAGCACTAAAAATACGCCTTTCCCAACAAGGTCTATTTGCTATAGAACGCAAAAAATCACTGCCCAACTACCCTACACGTATTGGAATTATCACCTCGCCAACAGGGGCAGCATTAAGAGACATTATTCATGTGCTAAATAGACGTTGCCCACACATCCCCTTGTTAATTTACCCTGTTGCTGTACAAGGCGAACAAGCAGTACCAGACATTATCAATGCACTACAACAAGCCAATAGCAATCAACAATGCGATGTGTTACTACTTGCTCGGGGTGGTGGTTCTATAGAAGATTTATGGGCATTTAATGAAGCAGCCGTTGCTCATGCCATTAATGAAAGTCTTATTCCTATTATTACGGGGATAGGTCATGAAATAGATTTTACTATTGCTGACTTTGTTAGTGATCAACGCGCCCCTACCCCCTCAGCAGCCGCAGAGCTTGCGACACCTAACAAAAAGACCTTATTGGACACACTATATAGCCTAAATCAACGTTTACGCTTGCAACATCAAAAAACAATTGCAATAAAACAAGAAAAACTAATAGGATTAAACTACTCATTAAAACGACATAACCCCACTAATCACCTCAAACAACAAACTCAATACCTAGATGAATTAGATATCCGTCTCAAGTATAGCTTGCAACAATTTTTGACAACGCAGATAATGCATCTACAAACCCTAGAGCAGCGCTTACTCGCCCAATCACCACAGCAGCACCTCGCTCAACAACAAAAACAATTACAAATATTCAACCTCCATTTACATAATGTAATACAACAGAAGATAGAACACCAACAACAAAAATTATGTACACTAAGCGCACAACTACAGACTATCAGTCCGCTTGCAACGCTACAAAGAGGCTATGCCATTGTACAAACGAACAAGAAAATCATCCGCTCAGTTAAACAATTAAAAGGTGATGAAAACATTATCATACGTATCGCTGATGGAAATATATATTGTAAAATCAATGAATTAATACCACTTAGTACAAAAGACTCAAGGACCAATATTAAATAAATTAACAATAATTGAGTTTTAACGTAAACCTTTGTTAACCTATAAACGTTTAATGGCGCGGTGCTCTCCTATTTACTAGTGAGCATAGAGAACACAGGGCAATAGAAAAAATAACATGGGATTAACCTCTGTGTTCTCTATGCTTATTAGCTACCCAATCAAGCTATTCAAGCTGTTGTTGTTAACCATAAAATCTTGCTTGAACCTTAACTATATTTTTGCTAGTATTCCTGCTCTTTAAATTTTGTACTATTAGAGGATCTTCCCATCATGAAGGCCGACATTCACCCTAACTATCGAGAAGTCGTTTTTCAAGACTTAAATGCTGACTTTGCTTTTTTGACCCGTTCTACGATGAATTCAAAAGAAACCATTACATGGGAAGATGGTAATGAATATCCACTCATCAAAGTGGAAGTTTCAAGCCAATCCCACCCATTTTATACAGGTAAGCAAAACCTAACAAAGAAAGCTGGTCAAGTTGATAAATTTAACAAACGTTACGGCAGAAAATAATAGCCTTAACAATCTTAGCTTGCTAAGAACACTAAAAAAGGCACTCTCTTGAGTGCCTTTTTTTATAGTTCCCATTCATAATATTTCATCCCTCCCTTGAAAAATGAAAGAGTAAAAACCCATACAAAATAGGTGGCATATAAGCTATGGTAAAGAAAGGCGATAAGTACAAGGCATCTTATACCGCCTGATAGTAATAACATGAAACAAAACAATGCCTTTATAAGCGGAGTGTTACCATGCTAATGATGAGAAAACAAATAACGACATCCATCCTGCTTTTCACTATTGGGCTAACAACAAGTTGTGCTGTAAACCCAGTCAGCGGAAAGAAAGATTTTGTCTTAATGTCGAATGAGCAAGAAATTCAACTAGGCAATAGCTTACACAAACAAACCTTGAAAAAACAAAAACCTTATAACAACCCTGCACTACAAGCCTACGTCAATAATATCGGTCAACAATTGGCACGCCACAGTCATCGTAATAATATTCGTTATACCTTTACAGTAATTGATGAGCCAAGTATCAATGCCTTTGCACTTCCTGGTGGATTTATCTATATCACAACAGGATTAATGGCTTATCTCAATTCAGAAGCACAACTAGCAGGCGTGCTTGGACATGAAATCGGCCATGTCACTGCCCGCCATAGTGCCCGCCAACATAGTCGCGCTACAGCAACTAGTATCATCGCTTCTCTCATTACCAATAAGGTTGGCAATGCTCAGCTTATTAATACGCTTAGCGTTGCCAGTATTCGTGGCTTTGGACGCAAGCACGAGTTACAAGCTGATAGGCTCGGTGCAGAATACCTCGCTCGTGTTGGCTATAGACCAGAAAATATGATTCAGGTCGTTGGTATACTAAAAGCCCAAGAAGACTTTGCTAAGTTTCTTGCTAAATCAGAAGGTAAACAGCCTCCCAGTTATCATGGCACCTTCTCAACCCACCCCAGTAATGACCAACGTTTAAAAGAAGTTATTCTTGCTGCACGTCGCTTTCCCAGCGCAGGAAGCCGCCCCGATAATGCAAGAAGCTACTTAAACTATATGCAAGGTCTCAACTACCGTATTAATAAAAAGCAAATGGGGCGCTTGAAAATCATCACCGCACGCTCTGGTACAACCTACGCTGCGCTTGCTAGAAAGAGCAAAATGCCAAAATATGCAGAACAAAAACTACGTCTGCTCAATGGCATGTTCCCAACAGGCGAGCCACGTCCAGGACAACTATTAAAAATAGTAGAATAATCAATCCAGCCTGATAGGATCCGCCCTTTAATCTCACAAAACTCGCTACACTCAAACAACGTTCGGTTTCAGTGCGATTCCTATCAGGCTTCAATATAAAGGATGCTGTAAATAATACTCCTTTTTCTTACAACAGGATCGAAATGACCACATACAGTTATAAAGAAGATGCACTAAAATATCACGCAGAACCTCGCCCTGGTAAAATAGCCACCGCCATTACTAAACCCACAGAAACACAATATGACCTCTCGCTTGCTTACACCCCAGGCGTTGCAGAACCCGTCATGGAAATACATCACGACCCTGAAGCCGCTTATTTATATACGGCTAAAAGCAATCTTGTAGGTGTCATTACCGACGGCACTGCTGTTTTAGGATTAGGTAATGTTGGCGCACTTGCAGGTAAACCCGTAATGGAAGGCAAAGGTGTATTATTTAAAAAATTCGCTGACATTGATGTCTTCGATATTGAAGTTAATACCTCTGATATTGATGAATTTGTTGAAACAGTGGAGCGTATCGCCGATACCTTTGGCGGTATTAACTTAGAAGATATTGCTGCCCCTGCTTGCTTTGAGATAGAACGCCGTTTGAAAGCATCATTAGACATCCCCGTTTTCCATGATGATCAACATGGCACAGCTATTATCATCGCTGCAGGTCTTATCAATGCATTGAAAATTCAAGGTAAAACACTTTCAACGGCTAAAATAGTTTGCCTTGGCGCAGGTGCTGCGGGCATTGCTTCTATGCGTCTACTCAATGATATGGGAGCCGATAAA
>DRMA01000276.1 GCA_011375245.1 Thiothrix sp.
CGTAACTCGATAAGCTAGATTAAGGTGGTATTTGTTATTTATTGTTTTTTCAGTACAACATTGCCTTTTTTACTGCTTAAGACAAGATCTGCGCCTTGAAAGCTATAGGTTGATTTTCGGCTTTTGTTTATACCCATAAACTTGTATTTAAGTGTCAATGTTTTGTCTGATGCAGTCCAAGTGCCATTAAATTTCAAACCTTTTAGATTATAGGTATAGGTGTTATTAGCTTTAAGGTTTAGCCTTACCTTTGTACCTTTCCAATTACCAACTAGTTTGCTGCTATCTGCAAAAGCAATGCTATTGAGAGAGAACAACACCATTATCGAAAAGATGAAGGTAATAATATTTTTTTGCTTTATCGTCATTATTTACTCACTGTTTTAATGGTTTCGGTTATACGGTTTTGCATGCTGTCAATACGATCAAGAACATCACTATCAATATGATTTACTTGTGATTTTGTATTTAATAGCTCATGGGCTAAGTTTAACGCAACCATCACGGCTAGACGGTCGGTATTTAACACTCTACCTGCTGTTTTGCGCAGTTCGCGCATTTTGCGGTCAACTTCTTGTGCTGATTGTCTAAGAGAGTCATGTTCTCCAATAGGGCAGGCAACGCGGTACTCTTTTTCCAGTATTTTAACCGTAACAGCTCTTGGTTTGTCAGACATGATTATCCCTATTGCTTATTAATGTTGTTCAGTAGTGTTTAGTGCTTGGTTATTCTAACTATTATCCATTGTCTTTAAACGTTGAATCATTGACTCAACTTGAGAACGTACTTTGCTATTTTTATTGTGTAGCTCTGAACGTTCAGCAAGAAGTGAGCTTTCTCTTGCTTTCAGTGCAGTATTTTCGGAAGATAGAGCTTCAAGAAGTACTAGTACCTCATGGAGTCGGTCTTCTAATAGCCCTATTTGCATATCTAGTTTTTTATCAGTAGTTTCTTCAGTCATAGTACGAATAGTAAAGGAGTGCGGCCAATGGGGTCAATATTTACATCAAATAAAGATACTTATGGAACATATTTTATCATATTTTGAGCTTGAATCCTTATTAGGTCGAGCTAATTGTGAGCAAAGCGCAGGTGAAAATCATGGCATTATCTGTGGTTTACTTGTAGTGAATGCCGCTATTGACGCGGAGTTATGGTTACAGTACGTTTTTCCACAACGTGATGAACAAGATGCAATGCAAAACCAGTTAGTTAGTCGCTTGAAGACTGTTATGGATGCTCTACGTTTGCAAATGCAGGATAGCAATTTAGAGTTTAATTTACTATTGCTTGATGATGCAGAAGCGCTTATTGATCGTGTTGAAGTGTTGCAAGAGTGGTTACAAGGTTTTTTGATGGGGGTTTCGTTGGCAGGGATTCGTGATTTTCAGAAGCTACCTGACGATTCAAAAGAGCTTATGAAAGATTTTCTACAAATTAGTAGCGCAGGTACTATGGATTTAGACGATCTAGAAGAATCAGAACAGGCTTATACTGAGATTATTGAATATATTCGGATGGGTGTGTTATTGATTGCAGAAGAGCTGCAACCTAGTTTAAGTTCGGCAACTTTGCATTAGTAATGACTGAAAAACTAGGCATCCTTCACAAATGCCAAAAGTAGTTTACAGTTTGAAGCCTGCTAGGAATCGCACTGAAACCGAACGTTGTTTGAGCGTAGCGAGTTTAGTGAGATTGAAGAGCGAATCCTAGCAGGCTGAAAACTATAGTTAATAAAGCGATCATACATTATGAAAAAACGACCTACAATAACCGCTAAAGAATATGCTATGCGCCGTGAGCAATTGATGCATATGATGGGGGAACAAGCCATTGCTATTGTGCCTTCTGCGTCAATGAAGATTCGTAACCGCGATGCTGAATATGGTTTTCGCCAAGATAGCAGTTTCCTTTATTTAACGGGGTTTAATGAGCCTGAAGCTGTTGCTGTATTTATTGCGGGTAGAGCAGAGGGTGAATACATTCTTTTTTGCCAAGAATCTGATCCTAAAATAGAGCAATGGACAGGAAGACGCGCAGGAATGGAAGGGGCTGTTGAGATTTATGGCGCAGATGATGCATTTCCTATTACGGATATTGACGATATTCTGCCAAGTTTGATGGAAGAGCGTCGTGCTGTTTACTATGATATGGGTAATAATGCTGATTTTGATCAGCAAGTTATGGGCTGGGTTAATAGTCTTAAAGCCAAGGTGCGTAACGGTATTCATGCGCCACATGAGTTTGTGTCATTGCCATTACTTGTTGATGATATGCGTTTATATAAGTCAGCAGCTGAACTTCGTGCTATGCGTTTTTCGGCCAAAACAGCCATTGCAGCACATCAACAAGCAATGCGTGTTTGTCAGCCAAATATAATGGAATGCGCCTTAGAGGCTGAGTATTTGCATACCTTCAAGCAACAAGGCATGGATCCTGCCTATACTACTATTGTTGGTGGGGGTGAAAATGCGTGTATTTTACATTATGTTAATAATGACAAACCCCTTAAGGATGGCGATTTAGTATTAATCGACGCAGGCGCAGAATATCTTGGCTACGCCAGTGATATTACCCGTACTTTCCCTGTTAATGGGGTGTTTTCTGAGGCTCAAGCGCAGTTGTATCAAATTGTACTTGATGCGCAAAAAGCCGCAATAGCAATGGCAAAACCAGGGAATACATGGGAACAACCGCATAATGCTGCGGTAAAGGTATTAGTCGAAGGGCTAGTAGATATTGGACTTCTTGAAGGTGAAGTTGAACAGCTCATTGAAGATGAAGCCTATCGTCCTTACTACATGCATAAAACAGGGCATTGGTTAGGTTTGGATGTACATGATGTGGGTGATTATAAAGTTGATGATTGCTGGCGTTTACTGGAAGCTGGGATGACATTGACCGTAGAGCCTGGACTTTATATTTCCCCTGCAGATGATGTTGATAAAAAATGGTGGAATATTGGTATTCGTATTGAAGATGATGTAGTAATCACCAAAGAGGGGAATGAGGTACTCACGGCAGGCTTAGTGAAAGAAATCAGCGAAATCGAAGCGCTTATGCGTCAGGCTGTTTAATCATGCAAACGGATGATTATGATATTGTGATTGTTGGTGGTGGTTTAGTGGGGGCGAGTTTAGCTGTTGCTTTAAAACCGTTAGCAATAAAAATAGCACTGATTGATTCATTTCATTTTGGACAGCCACAACAACCGTCTTATGATGATCGGTCGATTGCCTTATCGTATGGCAGTCGCTTAATTTATATGGGGATGAAGCTCTGGACATCGCTTGCAAAGGATGTGAGTGCGATTGATAAAATTCATGTTTCCGACCGTGGTTTTATGGGAGCTGTTCGCCTTGATGCTGTTGAAGAAAAAGTAGCAGCGTTAGGTTATTTAATTGAAAGTCGTGTTTTAGGGGGACATTTATATGCTGAGCTTAATGCATCAGCAGTTGCAACTATTAATCGTTATATGCCTGCTGATGTGGTTGGTCTTGATTCTGAAACAGATCGGGTAGAGATTGAAATTAAATCTGTTCACCATAAAAAAACACAGGTTTTGCGTAGTCAGTTATTAGTGATTGCTGATGGTACAAACTCGACTACTCGACAAAAAATAGGTATTACAAGTCAGCAAAAAGATTATGGGCAAATAGCCATTATTGCCAATATTACTCCTGATAGATCGCATAAACAGCAAGCTTTTGAACGTTTTACTGAAAATGGACCTATTGCCTTATTACCTTTAAGCGATAATCGTTGTTCTCTCATTTGGACGCATAAAACAGAACAAGCTGCTGCTACTCTTGCTTTAGATGACAACGCATTTTTACAGCATTTTCAACAAGCATTTGGCTATCGTTTAGGTCGTTTTATCAAAGTCGGTCAACGTTCTTCTTTCCCCTTAACACTGACGCAAACAGAGCAGCTTACGGCAACACGTACGGTACTGATTGGTAATGCTGCTCAAACCTTACATCCTGTGGCGGGGCAGGGGCTTAATCTTGGTTTGCGTGATATTGCACAACTTGTAGAACTGATTGCTGATCAGCGTTATGCACTGGGGAGTGCTGAGATGTTGCAATATTATGTTGAACAGCGTCAACCTGATCGTAAGGCTGTTATCCAATATACTGATTCGTTGATTAAATTATTTTCCAATGATTCGCTTCTATTGGGGCATGTACGTGGCGTAGGGTTAATGGCAACGGATCGCTTACCATTATTAAAAAAATGGCTAGTGCGCAAAAATATTGGTTATCATCATCGTAAAACACGTTTGGCGCGTGGTTTGATGGTGAAGTCGTAATCGCATTTTCTAAACATTATGACTCAACCTTTTGAAATTCCCCCTGCGTTTATCAACGTCCATTATGATGGGCAGCGAATTCCTGATGTAAAAAACCAAGCCGATTTAACCTTAGGTGCAAATTGCCAGCTTTATGCCTATGAGTTATTACGGCATTTTGGCAAGCATCCACCTTCATTGCGTTCAAGCGAGTTGTGGAGTGATAACTGTTATACAAAGAAAACCACAGCTTATACAATCTTTGACTTAATGCTCTATAACAAAATACCTCAAGCGTATGGAGCGCATGTTGGCGTATATGTTGGCGATGGCATGGTTTTGCATTTGTCGTATGCGATTGGTCATCCTGTTATTCAAAAACATACTGAATTATTATTGCAAGCGAAGTATGCTTGCTTCATTGGTGCAAAAAGAGTGCTTACGTGAAATAAGGTTGTATTTAGTGTTTGTTGTATTGTAAAGAATCAGATAATTTCGTGCAAAAACAAGAAGCAAGTCATGTGTGTTATGTTTTAATCATGAGTCATTAAAATACAGATCTTCACTTTTATAATTATAAAATTTACCAACATTGATATTTTGAACGATAGGATCTAATGCGTATGCAGCAA
>DRMA01000277.1 GCA_011375245.1 Thiothrix sp.
GTGGGATATTTTGCATTGCTGTTGCACTAAAACTATCACACTCAGGGCAACGTAAAAAAAAAGAATGTTTATTTTGACACGTTTGCGTATCAATAGCGTAATCTTCCATCTGTAACGCACTCTTACATTTAGCACAGGTTAAATAAAATGAAGGATTAGGACTAAAATGATCAGGAGTTGAGCTATTCATGGTATTTCCATTAAAGTGATAAAGTGAATAACTCAAAGTATAAACTGCATAAAAAAAGAAAGGAATAAACCTTAGGAAGTAATAACATCACATGAAAAAACTTATTGTAGCCATTCTTATCGTTATTGTTGCTGGCACAATTGATTATCTCAAAAAACCATCAACTCATACGACAGATAATGCAACAACTGCCAATCATTCCCCCCAATCACCACAAGAAAAAAAACCTGAAAACACACAATCACAACAACATGTATTACAAAAAATCAGGCAAGCAGAACAATCAAAAAAATCAGGCTGGTGGCTAGAAGTAAAAGCATCAGTCATTAAAGTATTACGTGATGATACCAAAGGACACCAACATCAAAAATTCTTGATTAGACTTGCACCCGATATTACATTATTAGTTGCTCACAATATTGATTTAGCACCACGCGTTCCACTCAAAGCTGGGGACTCCATTAGCTTGAGAGGTCGCTATGAATGGAATAATCGTGGCGGTGTCTTACATTGGACACATCATGATCCTAAGAGTCGCCAAAAAGGTGGTTGGATTATACACAATGGACAACATTACAAATAATCTCCCATACACATCATCTAACAATAGTGTCTAACGACAACTTTCATTCACACCCAAAATATAGTGTTGCACGACTCCAATTTGCGCTGCTGTTTCACTGCCTAAAAAGCCATTGATATGGTGATCCCGCAAAGTTCTTTGTGCATCTTGGGTCATTGGAGCAGATAAAGGCGCATAAGACCAATGCCACTTTTCTTCATTATAGCCGTAAGGTCTTGTTGCATTTTTTACCGTATAAGGACGATAAAAACCATACTTAGCAGCATTAGCATTCATCCACTGAAAAAGCGCCAAGCCCTTCCCTTTTTCAAACCATTTATTATTAAATGAATTCAAATCAATATCTGTTCCCCAATGATGGCGTGATGTACCTGGCATAGAACTATACTGTAAGATTTTTAACGCTTTTTGCTTCGGATTAGCAATATCTCTAGCGACATTCGTCCCATCTGAGAGCTGCCGTTTACCCAACCATTTTTTTTCCCAAATCTCTTTTTGATGAGAAAAATTACGTGTTGCTGAGCGAATTTTCAAATAAACGCCCTCTTTTCTTGCCGCAGCTCGCATTTTAATAAAAGCATCAAGTGCCTCTTCTCGTAAATACATCCCTGAACGACTAGCATATTTTCGAGGTATTTTAACAAAACCTGGCATTTTCTTAGGGTTAAAATGCCCCATTAGATAATGTACACCATAATGTTGCTCCCGTTGCGTAGTAAATGTAGGCTTTAACGCCTCAGTACTGTTATTAGCATAACAAATAGGGAAAAGCATCCCCATGAATATAACACCCAAAAAAAGGGAAATACTTTTTTTAAAATTCATAGATTTCATCAAATAAAAGTTGGATATAGAGTTCATATATGTGGTCTATAATAAATATACAAGCATTTGACCTTAATATAATAATCAGGTTCAATAGCTTATTGTTACTTCATAGCCACCAAATTTACGAATATTAAGCACGCCCGTATCAAAAATAAGATATTGCCCTTTAACCCCCATTAGCTTACCTGTTATTTCGGGTGTTTTATCAAAATTAAGCGACTTTACTGTTTTCGGATGTTCTATGATGGGGTATGCAATATCAATAGGGTTCTCATCAAGCCATTGTATAGAATGTTCACCATATTGTTGCAGCAAATCGGTTAACGCTGCATGGCTTTTCTCGAAAATATTATCACGATAAGTTGTTAGATCAACGCGCTCAATCCCCCCCTTTAACATATGTTGCCATTGCGTTTTATCGGCTACATAGTTTTTAATAACCACTTCACAAAGACCTGATAACAAACGGGAGGTGACTTTTAAAATAGGCAATGCCTGCACAGCACCTTGGTCAATCCAACGGGTGGGTAATTGTGTATGACGAGTAATACCAACCTTTACACCTGATGAATTAGCAAGATAAACATAATGCGTTTTAAAACAAATATCTAAGCCCCACTGCGGTTCGCGACATGTCCCTACTTCATAGTGACACTGCTCAGGTTTCATAATACACATATCACACTGGGCAAGCGCACGAAAACAAGGGTAACAATAACCTTGATTAAAGCTTTTTTTGCTTTTCCGATCACAGTATATACAACGGATATTTCCTGTATAATTTATTTTTATTCGTTTACCTATCTTATCACCAATGGGAATACGTTTAGTGGTTAATTGTTGTTGCAAAACAAAAGAATAATCTACAGGGGACTCCAGCTTAACGTGCATTTTTCTTATAAAACCCGTTTGTTCGCTCGAATCATTCACTAAGTGACTCATGATATGTCCTTATTGTCATTGATAGAATTATTTACACAGCATCAAGCATATCAACAAAGCCAAACTGACTCATATCATCCATTTGCATCGGATAAAGCTTACCCCATAAATGATCACATTCATGTTGTACCACTCGTGCATGAAACCCTTCCGCTTCACAGGTAAATGATTCACCTTGCAGCGTAAAAGCAGTGTAACGAATGGTCTCATAACGAGGAACCAAGCCGCGCATTTTGGGAATACTTAAACAGCCTTCCCAATCTTCAACAACCTTATCTCCAATAGGCATTATTGTTGGATTAA
>DRMA01000278.1 GCA_011375245.1 Thiothrix sp.
CTAACCCAGCAGGAAAAAATGCAAAAAAGATTGTAAATATGAAAGGCATCATCATCATCATTTTAGCTTGCATTGGATCCGTTGGCGCAGGATTCAGTTTATGCTGAACAAACATTGATGCACCCATTAACAGTGGCAATATAAAATAGGGATCCTTACTGGATAGATCATTAATCCACAACATAAAGTCAGCCTGTCGCAACTCCACACTTTCCAATAACACCCAATAAAGAGCAATAAATACAGGAATCTGTAATAGCATGGGCAAACAACCACTTACAGGATTGATCTTTTCTTTTTTATACAGCTCCATGGTTGCTTTTGCCATACCGGCCCTGTCATCTGCATAACGCTCTTTTAAGGCGACCATACGTGGCTGCAAACGACGCATATTCGCCATAGAGCGATAGCTTTTCGCTGAAAGCGGGAAAAATGCCAGTTTAATTAATAGTGTTACAAAAACAATAGACCAACCCCAGTTTCCTACAAACTGGTGAATGAAGTCCAATAACACAAAGAGTGGTTTGGCTAAAATTGTAAGCATGCCATAGTCGACCGTTAATTCCAGGCCTGGTGCCAATTTTGCCATTTCATTCTGAAGCTTAGGGCCAATAAACAGCTCTGTTTTAAATGCACCTTGGTCACCCGCAGCAACAATCTGTTCTGGTGACACCGCACCTAACAGATAACGATCGTGATTCAGGGATTTCGAAAAAAAGTGCTCATTCCCACCCTTCTCTGGCACAATTGCAGCAACAAAATAGTGCTGAATCATTGCAAGCCAACCATTCGTAACATCGCGCTTCAGGTTTTGTAAAGACATATCAGAAAAGTCTATTTTTTCATACTTTTCGCTATCACTATAAATAACGCCACCAGTGTAGGTATAGATGAAGAATGAATCACTTTCTTCACCACTCGTACGCTGTAGCTGACGGTATTGACGACCTTTCCAGCTTTCGCCAGAGTCGTTTATAACAATTTGCTCCAGATCAACTACATAACTACCACGATGAAAAGTGTAAACTTTATCAACCTTTACCCCATTGGTATCTTGCCAATGAAGGGTTACCTTCAATTGATCCTCCCCTGGATATAGTTCGTACTCATTTTTTTCGGCACTAAAAACGGCATGATGATCAGGTGCTGCACCTTTTGAAAGCAAACCAGATTGAACAATAAAGCGCTTACTAGGTGTATCCTGTAAAAATTTGACAGGGTTGTCCGGATCTTTAGCATCAACAGGGTATTTCAGTAGATCCAGCTCACGAATGTCTCCCCCTGTGGTACTTATTTTTATATTAAAAACATCTGTTTTTACTGTAATAAACTGTGTTTGATCTTCTGCAGACTCACTATTTAAAGGTACATCGTATGACCCAACAGGCGCACTTTGAACCCCCACAGGTGCATCAGGTACATCAAGAGCTTGACCGTTTTCTGTTAGTGCAGTCGCTACAATTTCGGTTTCAGGGGGCTGATTATGATCAAGCCATGCTTCCCACAATAAAAACAGAACAAATGCGAGTGAGATATAGAGAATGGGACGAAGATTATCCATTATGGGAACTTCTTTTCAAATGTTGTGGCACAAAATCTACTCCGCCATCATGCCATGGATGGCAACGCGCCAACCGACAAATCGTTAACCACCCACCAGAAAATACGCCATGCAATTTAATCGCTTCTTCGGCATAACTTGAGCAACTTGGATAAAAACGACAATTTTTCCCAAGCCATGGACTAATCAGATATTGATACCCACGAATTAAAGAAATAATTAACTTTTTCATCTAAGCAAGCTTTTGCCAAAGTTGATTAAAAGCCTCAGTAATTTGGTGATTAGTTTTTGTCACGAGCGAGCCTCGACCTAATACAACAAGATCAATACCGCTCAATGAGCATTTATGATGACGAAAACTCTCTCGTGCAAGCCGTTTAATACGATTACGTTTTGAAGCAAACTTAATTGAGCGTTTTGATATAGCAAATCCCAGGCGAGGGTAACCAAGCCCATTATTTCGCCCCAAGACTAATAAACCTTTGACTGAATAACGTCGCGCATCATTAAAAACTCGTCGAAATTCATCAGGTCGAGTTAGTCTGAATTGCCTTGCAAAGCCTTGTAAACGAGAAGCTTTCACGCTTTAAGCGCTCAGGCGAGCCCTTCCTTTGGCACGACGTGCATTAAGAATTTTTCTGCCTGCTTTCGTGCTCATACGCGCACGAAATCCATGTGTACGTTTGCGCTTGATTACACTGGGTTGAAAAGTTCTTTTCATCTGAATTATTCCTGCTTTAAGGTTTACGTTTCGTTTAAATTCTTAATTAGTGCAAATATGCAAACGGCGAAATGTACCCATTTTCAGCAGGTTTTGTCAAGTTAAGTTTCAACAAATACAAAAAGAAAATAGCAGTGGAAAAACTTGTGGATAACTTATTTCAGAACGTATAATCGGCCTGAAATAACCTAAATATTAAAAAAACCGGATTTGGTAAAGGGGCAATAACCTGTGAGTTCATCTTTGTGGCAAATGTGCTTGGAACGATTAGAAGGTGATCTGAGCGCACAGCAATTCAACACCTGGATACGTCCTCTGCAAGCGATTGAAAAAAATGGAGCACTAAATTTACTGGCTCCTAATCGATTCGTTATGGATTGGGTCAATGAGCGTTTATTAAGTGATATTGAAGCCACAGTTAATGAACTGACTGACAATAAATCTCCTATAATTATTCTGGAAATGGGTTCAATAAAAAAAGCTCCGCCCCCCCCTGCCTTAAAGGAAGCAGCTGTAAATGGAGAGGCAAACATTGAGCAACCTCTTCAACACAACATAAATA
>DRMA01000279.1 GCA_011375245.1 Thiothrix sp.
AACGTCCAACATTGGCCTCATCTAAGGGCGCGTCAACTTCGTCTAACATACAAAACGGTGCAGGGTTTAGCTCAAAAATAGCAAACACTAAGGCAACCGCCGTTAATGCTTTTTCACCACCAGACATAAGATGAATGTGGCTAATGCGTTTACCAGGGGGTCTTGCCATAATAACTACGCCAGTGGTCAGCAAGTCACTATCAGTAAGTTCTAAATAAGCTTTACCACCGCCAAATAGGCGTGGGAACATCTCTTGTAGACGTGTATTCACTTTTTCGTAGGTATCACGAAACAAGTCTTTGGTGTTTTTGTCAATTTTTTTAATAGCGGTCTCTAGGGTATTTAAGGCTTCAGTCAAATCATCATTTTGTTCATCAAGATAGGTTTTGCGTTCGGCTTCTTGTTCATATTCTTCAATAGCTGCGAGGTTAATATTGCCTAAGCGTTGGATGCGTTGAATGACGTTATCTAGTTGTTGTTGGTGTTGTTTAATGCTAGCTTGTGGATCAAGATTCTGTCGTAAGGTATCAAGCTCATAATCTGTTACTGCTAATTGTTCGTGCAAGGTTTTTTCGCGTATACGGGTTTCTTGCCAGTGCAGTTTCATTTCTTCGAGTTTACTACGAATTTCTTCGACGGCCTGTTCATGCTTGAGTCGTTGTTCATTGAGTGTTTTTATCTGATGATCAATGGCTTGTAATTCTGCTCTTGCGGTATTCAGTTGTTCTTCTGCTTGGCTATGTTGTGTTAAACATTCTTCTAGTTTTGCACTTAGATTCTGTTCGGGTTGGCTTTCTTGGAAGCTTTGTTCTAGCAGATTTTCTTTGCGTTGCAGTAAGGTTTCAAGGCGTTCATCAGCGCGTACGATTTGGGTTGCGCTATTTTGTTGGGTTTGTTTTAAGGTTTCTATCTGTAGCGTGAGTTGCTGGTAAACGGCTTGTTGTTCTTGCAGTTGCTGGCGATAGCTATCACGTTGTGCTTCTAGTTCTGGTCGTTGGATTTGTAACGCTTCTTTTTCTGTCGTTAGGGTTTCAAGCTGTTCAAGAGCATGGTTGCGATGCTCTGTTGCTTGTTGATGCTCTTCATGCAATGCTTCATTTTGTTCTTGCAGTTCATGAGTTTCAAAGAACAGGCGATCTTTGCGTTGTTGTAGTTGTCGTAGTCTTTCTTGGCTTGTTTTTAGGCTGCTTTCTGCCAGTGATTGTTCCCGATGTTGGGTATTGAGTTGTTGTTGACAGTCATTTTTTTTGATGGAATGTTCTTTTAACTGCTCGCTAGTATGTAATAGATTGGCTTCAAGTTGTTCTAGTTCTTTGGTAAGTATGTACTGTTGTTCGGTGACGCGCTCAATGTCGTTTTGACGGCTGATAACGCCACTTTTTCCTTCGTTACTGGCATGTAAACGTAACCAATTATGACTTAGCCAAATACCTTCTTGGGTGATAATGGATTCATTCGCAGCGAGTGTATGACGTTGTTGTAGTGCATCCGCTAAGCTATCAGCACAGCGGATACCTATTAATAAACCTTCTGTACCGTGAGCATGCTTTACTTTTTCGAGTAGGGTATTTTGCTTGTTTTCAGGCTGTCCAATATGGCTGTCATGCTGATAATCATTGGCATGAAAAGATAGATTTATATTGCTAATAGTCGTTAGTTTATCTTCTATTTCGCTTAGCTTTTCAATGCTTATTGCTTCTAAGTGTGTGCCAAGTACTGTTTCTACAGCGACTTCCCAATCAGGATCAACTTTAAGGATTTCAGCGAGTCTTTTGTGGTTGCTTAGCCCTTGTTGTTCTAGCCACTCATTGCTCTTGTTATCTTGTTTACCAAGATTAGCTTGCTGGAGCGTTTCTAGTGAGGCTAAACGTCCTGTAAGTGCCTGTTTCTCAACCCGACAATGGTTGATGCGGGTTTGTAATTCGTTATGTTGCTGTTGCAGTATGTTGCCAGTTTGGCTAAGTTCTTCAAGGCGATCAACATTGAAGGCGTAGGCATCAGCGATTTGCTTAATAGCGTGCTGTTGGGTTTCAAGCTCATTGCTAAGGTGTTGGCTATCCATGCTCGCAGCTTCTTGTTGTAACCGTTCTTGACGTTGTTGATTTTGCTGTAATTGGCGTTCGAGTTGTTCCATTTTTGAGCGTTCAACTTGCGCGTTTTGTGTCGGTTCAATGATGGATTGTTGCAAGGTTTCCCATTGTTCTTGCCATTGTTCAAATTGTTCGTCAAACGCTTCACTCAATGGTTTAATTTCTTCGATTTGTAATTGTGCTTCTTCGATTTGTTCTTGTTTTATGGCAAGTTCTTCAGTGGTATTTTGTTGGGTTTGCTGGTCTTCGCTAAGGTGTTTTTCACTGATGGCAAGTTCGGATTCTATTTCGGCAAGTTGTTGTTCAAGACGTTGCTTATTTTCGTTTTGATGTTGGATGGTTTGTTCTAAACTAGAGATTTCCGCACCTTTTTCATAAAAACGTGCTTGTAAGGTATTTTGTTTTTCTTGGGCTTCAGTGTGTTGGGCGCGTTGTTGTTCAATGTGGTTTTCGCTGGTGCGTAATTCAGCTATTTTTGCCTGTTGTAGTGTGCCTTGGGCAACGATTTTGTCTTCTTGAGCTTGCATGGTGTGTTGCATGTCGTTCAAGCGTAATGTAATCAGTTCAGCATGCAGTAGACGTTGTTCGGCTTTGTATTCTTTATAACGTTTTGCAGCGCTGGCTTGGCGCTTGAGTTGTTTGAGATGTTTTTCAACCTCCTCGCGTAGATCACTGAGGCGATCTAAGTTTTCTCGGGTATGCCGAATGCGTGTTTCTGTTTCACGGCGACGTTGACGGTATTTTGATATGCCTGCTGCTTCTTCAAGGTAAACACGTAGTTCTTCGGGTTTTGCTTCGATTAAACGCGAAATCATCCCTTGTTCGATAATGGCATAGCTGCGAGGACCCAGTCCTGTGCCAAGGAAAATATCAGTAATATCTTTACGGCGACAGCGTGAGCCATTTAGAAAGTATTTAGAACCACTTTCACGGCTTGCAAGGCGTTTTATAGCGATTTCACTGTATTGGGCATATTCGCCGCCGAGTGTGGCATCACTGTTATCGAAGATCAATTCAACGTAGGCTTGTCCAACAGGTTTGCGATCAGCAGAGCCATTGAAGATAACATCATCCATAGATGCGCCACGTAGATGTTTGGCTGAACTTTCGCCCATTACCCAACGTACTGCGTCAATGGTATTGGATTTACCACAGCCATTAGGGCCAATAACGCCTGTTAGATTGGTTTTAAAGTCGATGGTGGTTGGATCTACGAAGGATTTGAATCCTGCTAGTTTTATTTTGCTTAGCCGCAACGATGAAAGCTCCGTGGTTTTAAGTTGGCGTATTCTATCGGTTTAGTGGGGAATAATAAATGGTTAAGAAACTCAAGAGACAGAAAGGTTCACAAATAGTTAGCGGGGCTTTATACATATTGTATAAATATGAGTGCGTCACTTTAAATAATTGAAATAATTATTTTTTGTTGGTGTCTAGCAGATCGTATAGGAGTTGATGTTGGCTACTAATATTGATTAGTTCGTTGGTGATTGGGTCATTAAAGCGAAGCTGTTTAGCGAGGAGTTGCAAAGGTTGGCTAAAATCGTCATGTGCCAGGTTTTTTAGTGTGGGATAAAAACTATCATTAACAATAGGTATGCCAAGTGCTGCTAAATGCACACGCAGTTGATGTTGTTTGCCTGTAATGGGCTGGAGACGGTAGTGGCTATAGTGTTTGCCTTGTTGAATAGTGCTGATGTGTGTTTCGGTATTGGTTTTATTGTTGCTTTTGGTTTTATCTTGTTCTTTCATTAAGAAGAAAGGATTGCTTTTTACTAGATAACTACGATGGATGAGTGTGTCATTAGGTTTTAGTTGTTCTATAGCTAGGTTTGGTGCAATTGCTTCATAGTATTTTTTGATTTTTCGTTGTTGGAAGAGTAAATGATAATGCCCTCGTGTTGCATGTTGCTTGGAAAACATGACTAAGCCAGCGGTGTCTTTATCAATACGATGTACAGGGTTTAACGGTTCAATGTTGAGCTTTTCTCGTAAGCGAACTAATAAGGTTTGTTGTAAAAAACGTCCTGCGGGTATAACGGGTAGAAAGTGAGGTTTGTCAGCAATAAGCATGTGTTCGTTTTCGTAAACAATGCTTTCTTCGAAGGGGATGATTACCTCGGTGTCTAGTTCGCGGTAATAGAAGAGATGTAGATTGCTTTGGTAGGGAGTGTTTGGTTTGATTGTACGGCTATTGGTATCCATGACCTGATTTTTGTGCATACGAATTTTCCAACTTTGCGCTGAAACATTGGGAAAATACTCAATAAGAAAGGCAAGCATGGTTTTCCAATTGCCATTAGGTAACCAGACACGGCTAGCACCAATGCCGTTACGCATTGGGAGAGGAGTGTTCATTCATTTACCATTTTTTGCTTTCAGGGGTAAAGCCTATGATGCGGTTGTTTGTATCATAAATCAGTTCGGCATTTTTGTATTTTTCTTGTTTCACCATCCGTTTTAAGCCTTGTAATGAATAATAAGGTGTATCACTGAGAAGGGCGTTGATTAGCCATTTCGGTAATGTGCCACCTGCTTCTGAATGTTGTTGCCAAATAAGATCAACCACATTTTTGTTGGCAACAGGAGTAAGTTTATAAGTGCCTGAGGCTTTAGGAACCATAATGGCAGTTGACGCATTAATTTGTTTGCAGAAGGGATTGCTATTTTGTGCTTGTTTATGACAGTACTGTGGGGCTGCATTCATGGTAATTGTGATTGCCTTAGTCTGTGGATTTTGTCGCAGTATGGAATGAGTAATGATTATTCTATCTTTAACGGGGAAGGGTAAGTTGATTTTTTCATAGCCATACCGTTCGGCGAAACTATGTGTTTTGAGTATTTTTGCTTCTGAGCATTGGTGTACCCAATGAGGAAATGCGTTTTCATCGTCAAGTACGGCAAGTATTGTTGCTAATGAAGCATTAAGTCTGACACTGGCTTTAAATTGTTTTATTGCTGAGTCAGCATAAGGACGGGTGGCTATTTGGATGCCATCTTCGTTTTTGATTAGCTGCCAGTTGTTAGCAGCTGCATTATTGGCGAGGAGCATAGTGAATAGGAAGCTGAATATTTTGTTGAAGTGAATATCCATTGCTCATTTTTTTGCAATAGCAGCAGAGGTTAATTTATCTAATCCCTTCGTTATTTTTGCAATCACCTTATTGCCTTCTAATTGGTAACTCGCTGTCATTGCGACAGGATTATGATATGCAATAATTACCTTATCATCTGCATCTTGATAGATAGCAACACGCAATGGAAGATCAAGGGCTACGCTTATATCTTGCTTCATAAGGGCAGTGCCTCCTTTTGGATTGCCAAAAATAAGTAGTTGTGCGTCATTCATATTCATCTTGGCATCCTGTGCATTTTTTTTATGATCAATACGTGCAAAAATAGTAAACCCCTTCATTTTGACAAGGGACTCAAATCTATCCATTGTGTCATTGACACTATGAGGACTAGTTTTTGTGATCAGAGTGTTTTTTAAACTATTTTGTGTGGAATTTGCAAATATTAATGTGGAAAAAAATGATAATGATATGATAATAATTAGTTTTTTCATTGCATGTCCTTTTGACAATGTGTATAGGAGGTATTTCCAGTGGTTGTTATTATACGCTATTGCTAATAATCTGGATGTGTAAGTGCTTGTCAAAAAAAGGTTGAGTGATTGCTTTGTAGTTGACGTGGTATTTGACGTGAAGTTGGGGTAACCCTTTGTCTTGATTGGTTAGTTGACATCTATTTAGATGCTTTACAATATTTTTCTTTTTAATAATGATAATAACTATTTTATGCATGCACTTACCTCCTTGATTTTACTTATAGCTGTTGGCTTATTGCTACGTTTTGTTAGCCGAACGGCTAAACGTCTAGAATTTAAAAAACACTCACTTGTATGGATTGGGGGCATTTGGGGGGTGAGTATTGGCGCAACGCTGCTTTTTAAGTATTCCTATGATGTGCCACTTATTATTTACATTCTTTTTTCTACGGGGATAGCAACGGTTACTTATTTATTTGTTGCTAATGCTGATGTTTCTGGTTCTTTAGTCTTTTCTATTAGTAATACAATAGCTCTTCTTGCTGTTATGTTTTATTTAGGTATGTTGGGAGGAGGTACAGAAAGTACAGTGACTTCTGGTGATGTACAATTAGCAGCAGATGATGTTTGTCAATGCGCTGCTAGTAGAGTTTGTTTAACAACAGTATTACCACAGATGGAAAAAATGATTCTTGAGTCACAGGTATTGACAGGTAATGAGGCGATTATTGCTACCAATGCGGTTGCTAGAGCACGTCATTGTATCGCAGAAAATCCAGTAGCATTTAAGCAAGAAAATATTGTAACTTTTTTAGATGATTGGGAAAAAGAGATGGAGAAACGAGTTGATAAGCGTGTTAATTAGTAATGAACTTGAACTATGAATGCGCTTATTGTGTATAACCGTGATGGCTGTCATTTGTGTGAGGATATGTTATCTGCTCTGTACCAATTACAGGATGAACTGAATTTAACCATTAAACCAATAGATATTGATGATAATCCTGTATTAAGAAAAAAATATAATGACGATGTTCCTGTTGTGTTATTCAATAATGAGATATTATTCTGCCATTTTATTGATGAGAAGCGCCTAAGACGCGCCATAATGACACTGAATGGCTGAAGCGAATCAAAATATCCGAAATTTTTCTGTGATTGCCCATATTGACCATGGTAAATCAACCTTATCTGACCGTTTTATACAGATCTGTGGTGGGCTTAGTGAGCGTGAAATGGAGGCGCAAGTACTCGATTCAATGGATTTGGAGCGTGAACGCGGTATTACCATCAAAGCACAAAGCGTTTCCCTTGACTATAAATCTCAAAACGGTAATACCTATCAGTTAAACTTTATTGATACCCCAGGACATGTTGATTTCTCGTATGAAGTGTCACGTTCCTTATCTGCCTGTGAAGGAGCGTTATTGGTGGTTGATGCCTCACAAGGTGTAGAAGCGCAAAGTGTTGCCAATTGCTATACTGCTATTGAACTTGATCTTGAAGTTGTACCTGTTTTAAACAAAATAGATTTACCTGCGGCGGAACCTGAGCGTGTATGTCAGGAAATTGAAGAGATTATTGGACTTGATGCTACTGATGCGATTAATGTGAGTGCTAAATCGGGCATAGGCGTAATCGAACTGTTGGAACAGTTAGTTGAACGTATTCCTCCACCTAAAGGTGATTCTGATGCACCATTAAAAGCGTTAATTATTGACTCTTGGTTTGATAATTACTTGGGCGTAGTGGTTTTAATTCGTGTATTTGACGGTAGTATTGGTAAGAAAGATAAAATTAAGTCGATGGCAACTCTCAATGAGTTTTTGGTTGATAGTGTTGGTATTTATACACCAAATGGTGTCGAAAAAGACCGTTTGTTGGCAGGCGAGGTTGGTTATGTGGTTGCGGGGATTAAAGACCTTGCTGCGGCAAAAGTGGGAGATACCTTTACGAGTATAAAGAATCCTGCAACAGAAGCTTTAGCGGGTTTTGAAGAGGTGCAGCCACGGGTATTTGCAGGGGTTTATCCTGTTAGTTCTGATGACTATGAAAATCTGCGTGATGCATTGGTTAAGCTTTGCCTGAATGATGCATCGTTACATTATGAACCTGAAACCTCGCAGGCGTTAGGTTTTGGTTTTCGCTGTGGTTTCCTTGGTATGTTACACATGGAGATTATTCAGGAGCGCCTAGAACGAGAATATAATCTTGATTTGATTACCACTGCGCCTTCGGTCGTTTATGAAGTTGAAAAAACAGATGGTGAAATTATAAGAATTTCCAACCCTTCTGAGTTACCTGTAGTGAATAATATCAAGGAAATACGTGAGCCGATTATTCAAGGTACTATTATGGTACCTAGCAATTATGTGGGCAACATCATTAAGCTTTGTATGGATAAGCGGGGCGTACAAAAGGATATGAAATACCTTGGTAATCAAGTTACCTTAGAATATGAATTACCTTTGAGCGAAGTCGTCTTAGATTTTTTTGATCGTCTCAAGTCGGTGAGTCGTGGCTATGCTTCATTTGACTATGAATTAGATCGTTTTGAAGCAACGCCATTAGTCAAAGTTGATATTCTGATTAATGGTGAGAAGGTTGATGCGTTATCGTTGATTTTGCATAAGGATTTTGCCCAGTCACGTGGGCGTGAATTAGCGGAGCGGATGAAAAAAATCATTCCACGCCAAATGTTTGAAGTGGCGATACAGGCGGCGATTGGTTCACATATTATTGCCCGAACAACGGTGAGTGCTTTACGTAAGAATGTCTTGGCAAA
>DRMA01000280.1 GCA_011375245.1 Thiothrix sp.
ACACTGGTTAAATCCTGAGTGTCAGGGCTACTTAATGTTTTTGCATGATAGCCAAGTGTTATCGCGTGATAATATGGAATTTATTATTGATAAGGTTTTAGCATTGAAAGATATAAACTTTAATCTTAATAAATTAAAATGGGTGGTGTTAATGATTTTATTGAACCAGCCTGATAAAGAAGCTGAGTTTGCATGGATGGATGATATTGCAATGGGCGGTGTACTACCTGTTTATCATTAGTATCCTTATGTTTTATATATTTTTATACGTTTTTCTAAAATGATTACGTTGTAAAAGTGGCATAAAACAAGAGCGGAATAACATAAAGGTGGAGCGTTATTTCGCTAATAACCACACCACGCTTAAATTTCTATGGATCAACGCTATAAATTTTCTTATTAAAAAATAGCAAAAATACCCAATACAATGCCCAATAAAACTAACGCAAATAAACTAATGACGGACAACACTCCAAGAAATAAAGACAAAGGGTTTGCTAGTACCGCAATACTGACATAATCACCTAACATCTCACGTCCATTACTAAGTAGTGAGCGAATTTCCCATAAATCTTTTGCACCACTGACAGCATTTACTGCGGTGACTTTTTTTGTACTGGTTAGTGCTTGTAAGCTGCTAGTGAGGTCGGTTTTTATTTCATTAATCATCTCAGGTAAATCATTTAAATCTTGTAAGGCAAAATAAAAGCGTGATAACCACAACACAGGAAGTGCAAGTACAACACTAATGCCTAATGCCCAGCCCAATGTCATTTTTTGTAAGACAAACATAAATATAAATAACCAAAGGATAACAGCGATGCCCATGAGTATAAGAAAACGTAGTTTCTTGGTTGCACTACCAACTAAAGGCATTAATTTGGCTAATAATTTTTCGAGTTTCTTTAAGGTATCTTTATCCATAAGTTATTATCCATGATTCATACGTCCATAAGCCTTATCCAGCGGTAAACGAGAAATAATATAAAAAGCGGGAATACTGGCAATTATCACCCAAATAAAGAATAATTTATAGCCTAATAATTCCTGTATTTGACCGCTAAACATACTTGGAATCATCATTCCTGCTGCCATAAAGCCAGTTGCCAGTGCATAATGTGCAGTTTTAAATTCACCTTTAGCAATATAAATCAAATACAACATAAATGCAGTAAAACCAAAGCCATAGCCAAATTGTTCGATAGCAACTAGTGCTTGAATCAGTAATAATGAACGGGGTTGTTCCCATGCCATAAAGACATAGACCAGATCGGGTAAGTTGATGGCTAATGCCATCCACCAAATCCAATATTTTAAGCCATGCTGTGACACCAAAATGCCGCCAATAATGCCGCCTAATACTAAGGCAAATACACCTACTGTGCCGTAGATGATACCAACATCAAGAGTTTCTAAACCTAAACCGCCTTTTTCGCGTGGATCAAGCATAAATAAAGCAGCTATTTTACCGAGTTGTGCCTCACCTAAGCGGTAGAGCAGAATAAAAGCAAGGTATAAGGCAATATATTGCTTCTGAAAAAAGGTAGCAAAAACGTTGCTTATATTTTCCATAATCTGTGCAATATTTTGTTGATCTTGAGGGATGCTACGATTTTTGCTTTCAATCTTGGGCAGCATAAACCAATGATAAAGCGCAAAGATGCATAAAATTCCTGCTAGTAAAAAAAAAGTCGTTCGCCAAGCAATTTCTATAGCGTAGTATTTTTCCATGAATCCTGCAAAAACAACAATCAATCCTTGACCTGTAATTCCTGCTAAACGATAAAATGTTGAGCGAATACCAACAAAAAAAGCCTGTTGCCCATCATCTAGTGCCGACATGTAATAACCATCAGCAGCAATATCATGTGTTGCGGAGCTAAAGGCTAATAGCCAGAAAAAGGCCATTGTGTATTGCACATAATGATTAACAGATAAGCTAAGAGCAACACCTGCAAATCCTACGCCCAAGAGGAATTGCATGCTAATAATCCAAAGCCGTTTGGTTTTGAATAATTCAACAAATGGACTCCATAAGGGTTTGATAACCCATGGTAGATAAAGCCATGCGGTAAAAAACGCTAATTCGGCATTCGATATACCCAGCTTCTTATACATAATAGTAGAGAGGACAACAATGGCAAAGTAAGGTAAACCTTCAGAAAAGTACAAACTTGGAATCCAAAACCACGGAGTTTTGGTATTACTTTTAGGGAGGTTAGGCACTTTATTCATAACGTTGCCGACATTGGAGATTGGAGATTAATAGCTAATGGCTAACGTTGTGGTTTCCAAATAATAGACTCTAAGACCCATTCGCTTAGGATTTCTGTAGGAGGTATTTCGCCATCAGGACCATCCCATTGTCCATGAAATTGGTAGATAATATTAGCAGTTTTGGGCGCTATACAAAGAACCTTCCCTGATAATTCTTCTGTGCCAGCCATGCAAGGTTCTCTATTTTCATAGTTATAAATATCTTGATAAGTACTCTTTAGTTCATGCCCTAATGCATTACCAATTTTGTTGCTATTAACAATAACGGAGAAAATATTGTCACCTTTAGTGTCAGGGTTAATAATGATAAGCGGTGTTCCATTCTGACTGACGCGAATTACAGGAGTCTGTTCTCCTTGCTGAAATTTTGTATATTGGGTGACGCTATAGTCATCAAATGCCAATGTTATTTGATGTATATTGAATGGGGTTGAAGCGTTGATCGGACCAATACCTGCTGCTGATAAAATGATCTTTTTTTCTGCAGGTGTTGTTGTTTTTTCTTTTTGTTGCTCATCCGTGTCGCAGCCAGCCATGATCATTAACACGGTTATTAATAATATAATACGAAGAGAACAGATACCTTTCATTACTTTACCTTCCCTTCCCATGAGTGAAGAGCATAAAAATAGCAAGTATAACAACTCTTAACCGAAGGTATTGCTTGTTTTTTGCACTCAATGAGTCGGTGTTATTATTGTAACAATCCTTGTTGAGCTTACCTAGTTAGTAGTTAGCTACGCATTGAATTGAAAAACTCTTCGTTAGTCATTGATGCTTGGAGCTTATCAAATAAGAATTCCATTGCATCCAGATCATCCATTGGATGAAGAAATTTACGTAAGATTAATAGTTTTTGCAATTCTTCATCATTGACCAATAAATCTTCTCGACGTGAACCAGAACGTTTGATATTGATAGCAGGGTAGACGCGTTTTTCTGCAATCCGACGATCAAGATGTGTCTCAGAATTACCTGTACCTTTAAATTCTTCATAAATCACGTCATCCATTTTAGAACCCGTGTCAATCAATGCGGTAGCAATAATCGTTAGACTGCCACCTTCTTCAATATTACGTGCCGCACCAAAGAAACGTTTAGGGCGTTGTAAGGCGTTGGCATCAACACCACCAGTAAGCACTTTACCTGATGAAGGAACAACAGTATTGTAAGCACGTGCTAAGCGGGTAATGGAGTCAAGTAAAATAACCACATCTTTTTTATGTTCAACAAGACGTTTTGCTTTTTCAATCACCATTTCAGCAACTTGAACATGACGTGATGCAGGTTCATCAAAGGTTGATGAGACGACTTCACCTCTCACCATACGTGACATTTCGGTTACTTCCTCTGGACGCTCATCAATTAGAAGGACTATTAGCTCACAATCTGGATGGTTGCTGGCAATGCTTTGTGCTATGTTTTGTAACATCATCGTTTTACCCGCTTTGGGAGGAGCGATGATCAAGCCTCGCTGACCTTTACCAATAGGGGCTACAATATCAATAACACGGGCAGTTATGTCTTCTGTACTGCCGTTACCTCGTTCTAAACGCATGCGTTCATCAGGATGTAGTGGTGTTAGGTTTTCAAAAAGTACTTTGTTACGAGTATTTTCAGGAGCGTCATAGTTGATGGTGTCAACTTTAAGCATGGCGAAATAACGTTCGCTTTCTTTTGGTGGGCGTATTTTTCCTGAAATAGTATCTCCTGTGCGGAGACCAAAGCGTCTTATTTGGCTGGGAGATACATAAATATCATCAGCACCAGCGATATAGTTACTATTACTTGAGCGTAGAAAGCCAAAACCATCTTGGAGTATTTCTAGTACACCATCGCCATAAATATCATCACCTTTTTTGGCGGTTGCTTTGAGAATAGCAAAGATAATATCTTGTTTGCGAGAGCGGGATAGGCCGTCTAGACCAACTGATTTTGCAGTATCAAATAGCTCGGCAGTAGGTTTTTGTTTTAGTTCGGTAAGATTCATAGGGTTAGATAGCTGTGGAAATTAATGGCCCCTTGTTAAGTTTAAGTGGCGTAAAGGTGTCTTGTGTTTTGTGATTATTCAAATGCTGGGTCAGTGTACCGCGTAATATTTTTGCCAGAGTGGCTAAATTTAGATAAAACAAAGTCAGTGCTAATTCGATTTGTTAGAGACGAATGTAACACAGCTTTATAAACGAGTCTACTGCATTATTATTAGCTATTGGGCGGCCTACTTTGATGATGATAACACAAGCCTTTTAGTTCTCCTACTTAACACCTATGCTAATCCATTTTTGTTTCGCCGCTGATGCAATTGATGCAGTTGCTATGCGGTCTTTATCAGGCTAAGCCATTGGTTTGTTATATTTTTAAAATTTAGATGCTGTATTGAGGCTTGTGCATTCTGTTTGAATTTTTCTTGCATGGCTGTATTACCATGTAATGTATTAATGGCATCTGTTAATGCAGCAACATTTTCAGCATCAACTAATAGGCCGTTTTCGTTGTGCTGGATGATTTCATTAGGTCCTGTTGGACAGTCAAAGGAAATGCAAGGACAACGACAAGCAAGGGCTTCAAGTAGTATATTTGGAAATCCTTCGTGTCGGCTTGAAAGTGTAAAAAACTTTGCTTTACTGTAATAGGCAAAAGGATTAACAACACTACCTTTTAAGAGTACTTTATCTTCCAACTGATGCTGTTGGATAAGTGCATTTAAAGCGCCTCTTTCTTCACCTTCGCCCAATATAATGAGCTTTAGTGTTTCACTTGCATGTGAGGCTGCAAAGGCTTCTATTAAAAAATCAAAGCCTTTTTGTTTGTCTAAGCGACCAACAGCAAGGATAAAGGGAGCTGTTTCCTCAATATCTTCTGTTGAAAGCTTTACCACTTTTTCTATGTCAATTGCATTATAAATGGTGGTTGTATTTTTTAGCCCAAAGTCTTTAATTAAGATGTTTTCTATTGCTTTAGAGCAGGCAACGACTTTTTTAGCACTAGGGTATATGCGTGGAATAAGTTTGTGGTAAATCATTTCGAGCGCAGCAGGGTCGTCACGTACGGATGTAACCGTTTCTCTTGAAGCCAAAGTACTGGGTAAGCCTGAGGATTCAAGGAAAGAATAGATGGCATCAAACTGCTCTTTTTTGAAGAGTTTACGCAACAATAGTGTGCGTTTTAGCAAGGTAATGGCTTTTCCAAGTGCATTACTTTTAGCAATAATATTGAGGTCAATTAATCTACCACCATGTGGGTAATAGTTATCTCGTGCATCAAAGAGGATCACGGTTACATCATGCTGCTCCTTTTCCATAGCAAATGATAAATTAGAAACAGTGCGCTCTGCGCCACCGTGACCGAGTGATTGAATAAGAAATGCAATTTTCATATACGTATTTTAAGATGTGTTTGTTGTAAGTGTATTGTTGATAGGTTCTAATCTGTGGTTAGGATAATATTTAGTTACAATTGAGCAAAATTGAGTTGACCCATGGTGCCGTGCAAGATAGCCTCCTAGCCGAAATTTAGATCATATCTATCGTGTCTGTGATCGTAGCGGCTTTACTATAAGATAATGTAATTAAAGAGCAAGTACTTATGTGTGGTTTTTGTGGTTTTGTGAGCAGTGATCTCGTTTCTTCTTCCTTTCAGGGGGCTTCGGGAAAACTTATAGCAATGATGGATGCGATTCACTATCGTGGTCCTGATGACCGTGGTAAATGGCTGGATGAGCGGGCACGATTGGCATTAGGTCACCAACGTCTCTCTATTCAAGACATTTCTGTGGCAGGGCATCAGCCTATGCATTCGGCAAATGAACGTTATACCATTGTTTTTAATGGTGAAGTATATAATTTCCTTTCAATTCGTGATGATGTTGAGCAAGCCAAACCTGAATACACATGGCGTGGACATTCTGATACCGAAGTTATGTTGGCTGCTTTTGAGCAATGGGGCATTAAAGAAACGCTAACCCGTATGGTTGGTATGTTTGCTTTTGCCCTTTATGATCGTAAAGAAAAAATACTGACACTTGCACGTGATCGTATGGGTGAAAAGCCACTGTATTATGGTTGGCAAAAAGGCACATTCTTATTTGGTTCAGAATTAAAAGCATTATGTGCCCATGATGATTGGCAAGGTGAGATTAATCGTGATGTGATTGCCCTGTATTTGCGCCATAACAATACACCACAAACGACTTCTATCTATAAAGACATCTACAAACTTATGCCTGGCTGTTTTATCCAAATGGCATTGGATGGCAAACAAAACATGCCTAACTACCAACCCGCTCTACAATATTATTGGTCAGTAAAAGCAGCAGCATTAGCAGGTGCAACGACCAATGCGTTTACAGGAACACCCGATGAAGCAGTTACTGAACTGGATACTTTATTACGCGATTCCATTCATGGGCAAATGATTGCTGATGTTCCTCTAGGCGCATTTTTATCAGGTGGCGTTGATTCGTCAACCGTTGTTGCGTTGATGCAAGATATGTCACAAGGCAATACCAAAACGTTTTCAATTGGCTTTAATGAAGCAGAATTCAATGAAGCGAATCATGCAAAAGCGGTTGCAGAACATTTAGGCACAGACCATACCGAAATGTATGTTTTCCCTCAGCAGGCAATGGATGTTATTCCGCGTTTACCGACGTTGTTTGATGAACCATTTGCTGATCCTTCACAAATCCCTACTTTTCTTGTTGCGGAATTGGCAAAAAAAGCGGTAACAGTTAGTTTATCAGGCGATGGTGGCGATGAATTGTTTTGTGGTTATTCACGTTATCATAGTGCGCCGACGATGTGGAGCAAGATTGCAAACATTCCTCTGCCATTGAGAGTATTACTGCGTAAAGCCTTAGAGGTTGCTCCCGTTAATATGCTTGATTTCGTATTAAAAGGGCTAAATCCTGCGCTAAAGGCTGCGGGAAAATCAGCGATTAGTGAAGGTCAGCTTAAAAATGCAGCCGTGTTTTTACAGGCGACAAATGTGAATGAGGTATATCGCTATGTTGCTTCGGTATGGAAAAATCCCGAATCTTTAGTCAAAAATGCACAACCCATGCATAGTGTATTTCTTGATGATAATTCGATGAGCAGTGCGTTTGATGCTGATCCCCGTCGCAATTTTATGTATCTTGACCAAGAAACCTACTTGCCTGATGATATTTTGGTAAAAGTAGATCGCTGTGCAATGGCTGTGAGTTTAGAAGGACGTATTCCCTTACTGGATCATCGTATTGTTGAATTTGCATGGAGTTTGCCAACCTCATTGAAAATGCATGAAGGAAAAGAGAAATGGCCGTTGCGACAGATACTTTATCAGCATGTTCCTGCAGCATTGATTGACCGTCCTAAGATGGGCTTTGGTGTGCCCATTGACTCATGGTTACGAGGACCATTACGTGACTGGGGTGAAGAGCTCTTGAATGAACAAACCTTGAAAGGACAAGGCTTTTTCCATGAAAAACCCATCCGAAAAAAATGGCAAGAGCATATCTCAGGTAAAATGGATTGGTCATTTTATTTATGGCATGTGCTGATGTTTCAGCAATGGTATGCTGCGGTTGGGAAATAGACAAGTGATCAAATAATAGCTTTCAGGTAAGAAAGAATGTGCTATTGTTTGCACCTATTAAGAGTGATCAATTAACCATCAAAAAAAGTAATAGGGGGTTTCATGAGATTTTTCCAAAAAACGGTCATTAGTTTAATGATTGCCGCTTCTTTAACGGCATGTAGTGATAATAAAAACGAAAAAAAAGAGTCAGCAACGACTGAAGCAGTTGTTACATCTCAAGCAAAAACATCTGACAAATTTAGCGAAATGCTGGCTTATGTTCCAGCAGATACGGCATATTTAATGGCAAATAGCGTTGCTGTTCCTGATGATGTGCTTGAGTTTCAAATGAAGCGCTTCCAAATGTTAGTGTCAGCACTATCAGCTAATATTAAGTCGATTACGGATGTAGCGAATAAAATGCCATCAGAAGATTCTGACAGTTCAGCAAGTACAGAAGCCAAAGAGACAAGCGATGCTACTAAAGAGGCTACTAAAGAAGAACCTAATGCAGGTGATTTTATTAAGGCATTATTACAAGAGTTTAGCACGAACCTTAACAAAGATGGTTTGGCAAAACTGGGGCTAAAATTTAATGGTCATAGTATGTTCTACGCGCTCGATATGCTGCCTGTTATACGTTATGAGTTAGCCAATAAAGAGGCTTTTAAAGCGTTATTGAGTAAAGCGGAGAAAACCTCTGGTTATAAGCTTGAATGGAGTAAATGTGGTGAGCATGATTGCTTAGTCAGTAAAAAAGGTAAAGAACTGAATATTGCGACGGTCTTTGTTGGTGATCATGTCGCGATTGCGCCTTTTAGCTCTGAGAAAAAGCAACAAGTCATGGATCATTTGCTTGGAACGAAAAAGCCAGAAAAGAGTTATAAGGTTGCCGATTGGAACACTTTTGTCAGCGAAAATGGTTACAAAGGCTATGGCGAAGGCTTTGTAAAACTAAACACCATGCTGGGAAAGCTTGAACAGTTTCTGTTGACAAAGACAAAACAAGAACAAGGTGATAGTTTTGATGAGCAAGCCTTTAAGGGATGTTTTGCTGTTGTTAAGGCACATACGAAAAATGTACCCGAATTAGTATTTGGCATAAAAGAGTTGAGTGAAAAAGCTATTAAATATGAAGTCGTGGTTAAAACGGCTCCTGAAGTTAGCACGGTATTACAGGGCTTGCCGAATAAGCTTACTGATATGAAGCAACCCACTAACCCAATATTTACCTTGGGCGTGAATATGAATATGCCTAATTTGCGTAATGCATTGACGCAATACGTGAATTTCTTGGCAACATCGGGTGAAGAACATAAGTGTGCAGCGATTAATCCTGTTGAGTTGCGTAAATCAATTGGTGGTTTAGCGATGGCAATGACAATGGGCGCTTCGCAGTTTAAGTCTATTTTCGTTGCACTTGATAATCTTGAGCTTGATAATAATGGTAAGCCTTCAAAGGTCGAAGCATTCGGCACAGTAGTTGCTGATGATCCAATGGCTTTATTACAAATGTTAGCCATGGTTAACCCACAGTTTGCCACCTTACAGCTACCTGATAATGGCAAGCCCGTTAAACTTCCAGTTGGTGTTATTCCCGCAGGTTTAGTATCGCCTGAATTATCATTAAGTCGTCAGGGGAGGCTACTGAATATGTTTGTTGGTAATGATCAAATGGCATTAGAGCCAATTAGCGTCAAAGAAAACACCATTTTCTGGAATGTGACCGATAGCAAACGTTACTATGGCTTGATGAATAAAGTCATTGAACAAGCACCAGAAACAAAGGGTGAGAAAACCAAAGAAGTAATGGAGGTAATGAATGCATTGGGCGAGTTCTCAGGCGTTATGTCACAACAAATAGGGTTTGATAAGCGCGGTGTTGTTTTGGATTATAGCATTAGCTATTAAGTCATTATTTTATGCTCGGAGAGTTAGTTGCTAGCTCCCTGAGTGTAGCCAAAGGGCTTATGCCTTTGGTTCAGTTGATTGTGCTTCAAGTGCGTGGCAATAGCTTTGCATTTTATCAATGAATAGACATAAACTAATGGTATATTCTATTGGTTAAGGAAATGCCTATGTCAAGCTCAATTACGGCCGTTTTTGTACTACTACTCAGTTTATTATTACACACCGTCAGCAATGCTAAAATCTTAGATCCCTTAACCACATCCATCAGCTTACCCGACACAATAATCGCTGCTGAAGATATTAGTGCGATTACGCAAATAGCGGGTTCTTCTCTCGTTGTTATTGCCTCGGATGAAGCTGTTGGCAACAATAATAATGAAAATTACATTCAACTACTTAAGAAAAAGGCGAATAACCATTACAATGTCCATCGTAATCTTTTAGTCTTCACAGGAGATAAATCAGGCGGCAAAGAGCTGGATATTGAGGGACTTACAGCCGTCAATAATGATATCTATGTTCTTGGTTCGCATTCATCAAAACGTAAAAAAATCAAACAGAATCGATCCTACAAAAAAAACAGAAAGAAATTCAATAGCAGTAAAATCGAAGACGAAAAAGATCGCGATTGGTTGTATCGTCTTCATCTTGATAATGATGGAAAAATGCTTAGCACAGCAAGAATCACTTTAAGAAATATTATTGACAATGATGATGTGCTTAGCCCTTTTGGCAGTATTCCAAGCAAAGAAAACGGTGTGGATATTGAAGGTATTGCGGCAAAAGACGATTGGTTATACCTTGGTTTTCGAGGGCCTGTCTTTCGTGGCAATTATGTGCCTGTGATGAAGTTTAAATTTGAGAATCCCAAAGAAACCTACCAGCTATTATATGTAGCACTCAATGGACGAGGAATTCGGGGCATGACATCAGTGGCGGATGGTTTTCTTATTTTAGCAGGTGCTGTGGGAGATGGCGATGCATCGTATCAGTTATATCATTGGAATGGTAAAGATGTTATTACTGGCAAAAATCAACATGCTGCGGATAAGGGTGAGGTGCGATTGTTAGGTGAAATTCAGCCACCTGCTAATGGAAAAGCCGAAGGAATAATGGTTGTAAAGGAAGATAAGGTACACTACCAACTGCTTATTGTTTTTGATGGCGTTAAAACGCTTAATAATGTTATGCGTTATTTTCGTATTGTTAAATCGTGATTTTAACGAAATTTGCACGGAAGTCCCTCCTCTTTAGGGGAGGGATGGATAGTGCATCGCTCGTAGAGCGATTTTGGTTATAACAACGCCATTCCGAAGAATGGGTGGGGTGCTCATCGGCAATGTTATCCATGCTTGTCATACTGGCTCACTATCCCTACTCGGCAGGATTGTTTAGAGTTCAGCGGTAGTGGACAGGACTTGAGC
>DRMA01000281.1 GCA_011375245.1 Thiothrix sp.
ATCAGGATGGCGATACACCGCATTAGAATCAATATTGAGTTTGGCATCTAAAGCTAATAGCTCACCATCAGTCGTTACTACGAGTGGATTTATTTCTAATAAAGCGGCATCTTTTTCATTAAATAAACGAATTAATGCGCCTAACAAACTAACAAACTGATGTATCTGTTGCCCTTCTAAGCCCAAAGTAAACGCTAATTTACGCCCCATATATGATTGATAGCCACTAGCAGGATGAATATGTTGAGTAATAATTTTTTCAGGGCTCGTTGCTGCCACTTCTTCAATATCCATTCCTCCCGCAACAGAGGCCATCACCACAAGCTGGCGAGTGGCACGATCAATCACAAGGCTAAGGTATAACTCACGTTGTATATCGACTAATGATTCAATCAATACAGTGTTAATGGGTAAACCATTCGCATCTGTTTGATGGGTCACTAAGCGTGAACCCAGCAGATTAGCGGTCGTTTTTCGCAATTCATCAACACCTTTGACAATTTTAACACCGCCCGCTTTACCACGTCCTCCTGCATGAACTTGTGCTTTAACCACCCAAGCATCACCACCAAGATCAGTAGCTACTTGATCAACAGCATCCATACTGCTAATTGCTTTACCCCTAAGAATTGGGATTTCATAATGACTAAATAATTGTTTTGTTTGATATTCATGTAAGTTCATTGCCTGCACCAAAAAATAAAGAAGTTGCCGTCAAGCATCAGATCAGTTGTTTGACATGCAAAGGCGATAGGGTATCATCGAATGATTCACTAAAATAGATAATATACTCATGGCACGTCTTCTCTATATCATCGTTCTGTTTGTAGTCAGCTTACTTGTACTAAAATATGTGCGCAGAAAGATTGATGAACGTACAAATAAGCTAAACCAAGCAAAACTAAATCAATCCAAACAAACAGGGGCTAAGGATATGTTGAAATGCGAGCATTGTGCTTTACATATCCCTAAAAATGAAGCGATACGACAAGGGGATAGGGTATTTTGCAGTCTAGAACACGCCAGGAAACATCTGGAATAATCGTTGAGGGATTTCCAAAAGGTTTATTCACCCGAGATAGCACGCCTTGGAATCAGCTACAGTTGTACAACCTCTACCGTCTTGTTCTAGCAGGAGTTTTACTATTAGTCGGCTTAACTGATGCTATTTACAATAAATCAGACTCTATTAATAGGGAACTCTATGACAATGTGATGGCGTTTTATACCATTATCGTTATTTTACAAAATATCATGGGATATGCACAATGGCCTCGTTTTAACAAACAAGTATTTAGCTATGCCATCACTGACATACTTATGTTGCTCACCATAATTTACGCTACCGATGGTGTAAATTATGGAATAGGAATTTTATTTGTACTGCCTATTATTATTCCTAATATATTACAACCCAGTCAATTTTCGATGCTCTTAGCAGCCTTGTCCGTTATTAGTTTAATGACTCTCGAACTAAACTTTCAAACTACTGGACGAGCAGATATTAACGAACTATCACATACAGGAGTTTTATCACTGTTTATTATGGTATCTTCAGCCATTGCTGCAAACTGGGCGAGTAAAACACAAGAAACAGCCATTTTAGCAAAGCAACGTGGAAAAGACTTAATCCAACTTTCACAGCTTAATCAAACGGTGTTAAATGAATTACAACTAGGCGTTATTGTATTGTACGGAACAGATGGCATAACGCATTTAAACAAAGCCGCAATAGACATATTAGGCAAGCCCAAAAAATGGTACAAGCAAGCACTAAAAACATTCTCTCCTGAACTTGAGCAATCTTACCAAGACTGGTGTGAAAATCATCAGCCACGGATCATGAGTTATGATATTAACCATCAAAACACAACAGCACTAAGAGCACAGTTCATACAAATAGGCTCGAAAACATCAGAAAAGACACTCATTTATTTAAAAGACACTTATGAAGAGCGCGAACAACTACAAACAATGAAACTGGTATCATTAGGACAATTAACAGCAAGTATTGCCCATGAGATCCGAAACCCACTGAGTTCAATCAGCCATGCCGCACAATTACTCTCTGAATCAATGACCTTAAGTAAAACCGATGAAAGACTCGCTGAAATTATACATTCCAACTCCTATCGTACAAATGCCATTATTGAAAGCATCTTAAATGTATCAAGGAGAAAAAATCCAACGCGCAGCACTATCATCCTAAAAGACTGGCTACAGCGCTTTTTTAATGATTTTTTAGAACAAAGTCAACTAAAAGTCAATCAACTTACTCTTTTTATTGAACCTGCTGACCTTAAAGTGGCATTCGACCCAGAGCAACTGCATCAAATCATGTGGAATCTTAGTCGTAATGCGGTAAAATATGCCAAAGAAGATACTACTAAATTAAGCATCCTGATTCAGGTTGGCATACCTGATTATACGCGTAATATTGTCCTTAATGTTATCGACAATGGTTCAGGCATTAGCAAAGAACAGCAACAACGTCTGTTTGAGCCCTTTTATACCACAAGCACGAAAGACCAAGGGGGCACAGGGCTAGGCTTATTTGTTAGCAGAGAATTAAGCCAAGCGAATGGCGCAACACTTGAATATATTGATCTACCCTCAGGAGGAGCCTGCTTTAGACTCAGTTTTTCTAGCCATTAAAAAATACGTAACAATAACTTCTAATAACAATCCAGAATTAAGAATAATGATGACTGAAAAAAATATATTAATTATTGATGACGAGCCTGATATTCGAGAACTACTTGAAATCACTCTTTTAAGGATGGGTTTAAACACCTATACTGCGGGAACAGTAAAGGAGGCTCTCGCACACTTAAACACCCAGCCGTTCGATTTATGTTTAACCGATATGAAACTACCTGATGGCACAGGTATTGATATTGTTAATTATATTCAACACCATTGTCCTGACTTACCCATTGCAGTTATTACCGCATTTGGCAATATGGAAACGGCTGTTGAATCATTAACATCAGGAGCTTACGATTATGTCACCAAACCTGTTGATGTAAAAAAATTACGTGAATTGGTCGAAAAAGCCCTGAATGTTCCAGCACAACAACAACGTGGCAAATCCAGTGGAAAAATAAAAGAGAAAGCAGCCGATAATGTTATTTTAGGTAACTCTGAAGCCATTATTAACCTCAATAACACAATTAAAAAACTATCAAGAAGCCAAGCACCTATACATATTTATGGTGAATCAGGTAGTGGTAAAGAACTGGTAGCAAAAAATATTCATTGCAATGGCTCAGGCGAAAAACGTCCTTTTATTCCCGTCAACTGTGGTGCCATTCCTGAAAACCTCATGGAAAGCGAATTTTTTGGGCATAAAAAGGGCAGTTTTACGGGCGCACTTGATGATAAAGATGGACTCTTTCAAGCAGCTAATGGTGGTACGCTTTTCTTAGATGAAGTCGCTGATTTACCCCTTGATATGCAAGTGAAACTCTTGCGTGCTATTCAGGAAAAAGCCGTCAAACCTGTCGGTGGCACAGAAGAAATAAAAGTTAATGTCAGAATTCTCAGTGCCACACACAAAGATCTTGGAACAGAGGTTACAGAAGGACGATTTAGAGAAGATTTATATTATCGCCTGAATGTCATTCAACTAGAAGTTCCACCACTACGCGTACGTGGTGATGATATTTTATTGCTTGCAGATTACTTATTGAAAAAGATAACTCAGCGTTGGCAAATGGATCAAATCATCCTCTCAAAAGAAGCAAAAATGGCACTTTCCTGCTATAGCTTCCCAGGCAATGTAAGAGAGCTCGTCAACACACTTGAACGTGCAGCAACTCTTTGTGAAAGTGGTGTCATTGCAGTAAAGCATCTGCAACTGCCAAAAGACAAAAGCCTAAAAAAAGCAACAATAATGTCTAATTCAACAGCAGAAATAGCACCAACCTTATCAATACCTTCATGGGAAAGAGGCGCACTTAGTGTCTATGAGGAAAAAAGAATGTTATTAGCTGCCTTAGAAAAAACGCGCTGGAATCGTACTAAAGCAGCAAAATCATTAGGTATGAGCTTCAGACAACTACGTTACCGTATCAAAAAATACAAACTGGAAACGACCGAAACAAATGAAGCATAATACTGGATTATAGTATTCTATAAATGTTCAGATAATGACTTCACATTTATTGCAGTTAGCTACTCCAGCCAGCCATGTGGATTATTTTTAAATCAGCTCAATCAGCAGGAACTCGCTACGCTCAAACATGCTTCTGATTAAAAAATAACGCACATGACTTGCTTCTAAGCTGTAAATGCAATTATCTGACTTTAATAGACTAGTTCTATTACAAATTAGATGCAACAAAGTCCCAATTAACAACATTCCAAAAATCAGCAACATAAGCAGGGCGTGCATTGCGCTTATCAACATAATAAGCATGCTCCCATACATCAATCGCAAGTAAAGGCGTTTGACCATCGGTTAATGGGCAACCTGCATTGCTCGTATTAGCAATCGCAACAGAACCATCACTATTCTTCACCAACCATGTCCAACCAGAACCAAAGTTGCCCACTGCTGAGGCAGAAATAGTTTCTTTGAACTCAGCAAATGAACCAAATGCACTATTGATTGCTTCAGCAAGAGCACCTGTAGGCTCTCCACCGCCATTAGGACCCATACAGTTAAAATAAAACGTATG
>DRMA01000282.1 GCA_011375245.1 Thiothrix sp.
AACCATACCGTTAATTGCCTTAGCAATACCTGCTGTGATTAGTGGTTATTTTATTGACCCTATGGTTGTAGGCGATTTCTTTAAAGGTGCTATTGCAGGTGTTGGTAATCCTGAGGCGCTAATTGGTGATATTTCTCATCATTATCATGGTGTTGTTAGTTTTATTACTCATGGCATGATGGCACTTCCTTTTTGGCTAGCGATTTCTGGATTGGGATCAGCATGGTTTATTTATATGAAAAAGCCAGTTGTTGCTGAGTGGTTTTATAATAAATTCAGATGGTTGCATACATTGCTGGATAATAAGTATTTTATTGATGAGTTTAATCAAACATACCTTGCTAATGGCGCAGTCAAATTAGGTAAAGGCTTATGGCGTATTGGTGATCGGATGATTATTGATGGCTTTTTAGTCAATGGTACTGCTAAGTTAATTGGTATTTTCTCTGCGCTGTTTAGAAAAATACAAACAGGTTACACCTATCACTATGCTTTTTCGATGATCATAGGGCTGTTGGTATTCATTAGCTGGATTATCTATAAAACAGCTCAAGTTCAATCATAAAAAGTTGGTAGATTCGATTCTGTAGCTTTGTATATTTAATAACATAGACTTATTTAGATGCATGTACTGATTCATGTATTAATGTTATTAAGCATTTAGGTATTTAAAGGAAGTATTTATGGAAGGATGGGCAATACTAAGTCTAGTTATCTGGCTGCCTATTATTGGTGGTTTGATCGTGCTTGCGCTTGGCGATAAGCTTTCTCGTCCCATTGCACTTGCTGTTTCTGTGCTTGCTTTTTTAGTTAGCTTGCCTCTATTAACAGGGTTTGATGTCACGACACATCATATGCAATTTGAGGAAAAGTACCTTTGGGTTCAGGCATTTAATGTTTATTACCATCTTGGTATTGATGGTATTTCTATGCCGCTTATCTTGTTAAATACCTTTATGACCGTATTAGTCGTACTGGCAGGTTGGGACGTTATTCGGACTAAACCTGCACACTATATGGCTGCTTTTCTCATTATGGAAGGCTTTGTTAATGGTGTTTTTGCCTCATTAGATTCTATCTTATTTTATGTTTTCTTTGAGGCTATGCTGATTCCAATGTTCTTGGTGATTGGTATTTGGGGTGGGGTTAATCGTATTTATGCAACGATTAAGTTTTTCCTTTATACCTTCTTGGGTTCTGTTTTTATGCTGATTAGCTTGCTGTATATGTACAGCAAGGGTAATAGTTTTGCGATTCTTGATATGCATTCGCTAGAGCTTAGTATGACGGCACAAGTACTTATTTTCTTCTCTTTCTTATTAGCCTTTGGCGTTAAAATTCCGATGTGGCCTGTGCATACATGGTTACCTGATGCACACGTTGAAGCCCCTACAGGTGGGTCGGTTATCCTAGCCGCTATTATGTTGAAAATTGGTGGCTATGGTTTTTTACGTTTTACCTTGCCTATTGTACCTGATGCTTCTCGTGAATTAACAGGGTTGATTGTATTTATGTCATTGTTTGCCATTGTTTATATTGGTTTTATTGCATTAGCACAGCGTGATATGAAAAAATTAGTCGCTTATTCGTCTATTGCACATATGGGGTTTGTGACTCTTGGCTTTTTCTTGATGTACGGTATTTTCAGTAATACAGGAAATTATGAGAGTAGTGTTTTAGCTATGCAAGGTGGCATGGTACAAATGGTATCTCATGGTTTTATTTCAGGGGCTATGTTCCTTTGTATTGGTGTTTTATATGATCGTATGCATACCCGAGATATTGATGCATATGGTGGTGTTGTCAATACCATGCCTCTCTTTACTGGTTTCTTTGTTCTATTCGCTATGGCAAATGCAGGTCTACCTGGTACTTCAGGGTTTGTCGGCGAATTTATGGTCATTCTTGCAAGTTTCCAAGCGAATTTTTGGATTGCCTTCCTTGCTGCAACGACTTTAATTGTAGGGGCTGCTTACACTTTGTGGATGGTGAAGCGGGTTCTATTTGGTGGTGTTGCTAATGATAATGTTGCTTTATTAACGGATGTTAATCAGCGTGAATTTATCATATTGGCAACACTTGCCTTTGCCGTTATTTTACTTGGATTATGGCCTGAGCCACTGACCAATATTATGGGTGCATCTGTGGAACAAATCGTTCATCTTGCATCGCAAACAAAATTAGCACATTAGTTAGGATTGAATCGATGAATATAGCTCTCGCTATCCCTGAAATTTTCTTATTAAGCATGGCTTGTGTTGTGCTTCTTCTTGACCTTGTGTTTAAGGATAAAAATCGCTTTGTTACTTATATGAGTGCTATTGCAGTATTGGGTGCAACAGCATTATTTGTGCTTGCTGAGTTTTCACCTGATAAAGCAACGGCCTTTTATGGTATGTATGCGGCTGATAATTTAGCGAATGTACTAAAGCTTTCAGTTTTATTAGTGATGATGGGGGTGTTTATTTATTCACGTGCTTATCTTCAAGAGCGAAATATTTTTAAAGGTGAGTTTTATCTCCTTAGTTTGTTAGCTACGCTTGGCATGATGATTATGATTTCCGCTAATACGCTGTTAGTGGTGTATTTAGGCTTAGAATTGTTGTCATTAGCTTTGTATGCGCTTGTAGCGTTTAATCGTGATAATAAAAAATCATCAGAAGCAGCAATGAAGTATTTTATCTTGGGTGCAATCGCATCAGGTATGTTGCTTTATGGCATGTCGATTATTTATGGTTTAAGCGGTTCGTTAAATTTATACGATATAGCAGCGTATGTTTCTAGTCAAAGTGTGATGACGAATATTGTGTTGTTATTTGGTATTAGTTTTATTGTTGCTGGTTTAGGTTTTAAATTTGGTGTTGCTCCGTTTCATATGTGGGTGCCTGATGTTTATCATGGTGCGTCTACTATAGTGACAATGATTTTAGGTACAGCACCTAAAATTGCTGCATTTGCTATTGCAATGCGTCTATTAGTGATAGGAATGGAGTCAGGTGCTGAAGGTTGGCAACAAATGCTAGTCTTACTTTCAGTATTATCGCTTATTATTGGTAATGTAATTGCTATTGCACAAACAAATATTAAACGTATGTTTGCTTATTCAACAATTTCTCATATGGGGTTTATTCTTTTAGGGATATTAAGTGCTAATGAAACAGGTTATGCCGCTTCTATGTTTTATGCCATAACCTATGCAGTGACGGCAATGGGGGGGTTTGCAATTATCATATTATTGAGTCGAGCAGGGTTTGAAGCAGATGAATTGACAGATTTACGCGGCTTGAGTACTCGTCATCCTTGGTATGCTTTTGCTATGTTGCTGTTCTTATTTGCTATGGCTGGTTTCCCTCCACTGGTTGGTTTTTATGCTAAATTTGCCGTGCTTGAGGCTGCTGTTCATGCGGGGTATCTAGGCTTGGCAGTTCTCGCTGTTCTTATGTCTGTGATTGGTGCTTTTTATTATTTGCGTGCTGTGAAGATAATGTATTTTGAAGAGGTATCTGAAGATGTTGATTCTGCTAATTCAGTGCATTTGAGTTTTAAATCTTTATTGATGATTAATGGTATTTTTGTTGTATTTTTGGGACTTTTTCCTGGAATATTGATGTCGATTTGTTTAAAAGCAATTCAATATGGTTTATAGTCTACTCCGTTGTTAGTTGTTGCATATGTGTTGAAGTTATAGAACTATT
>DRMA01000283.1 GCA_011375245.1 Thiothrix sp.
CTGCACACCTAAAATAGCAAAACGCGGTTGTTTCAAACGTCGATTTATAAACCATAAAATCAACCCAACTGCCAAAAAAGATAACCAAAACCCAGATGACAATGTAGCCAGAGGGTCAAACAATAAAACCAACATCATGGCAAACGACAAAATAGTAGTGCCTGAATAATGCCGCTTCACCAATAAACCAAACAATACTAGCAAAACCATTATTAATGCACGCTGTGTGGGAAGCGTAAAACCTGCCAACAATGCATAGCCTATGGCAAATAACACGCCGACCATACTTCCAGCAATACGCACGGGCAAACGTAAATATAATGAGGGAAACAACCACCAAATAAGTGCAATGGGAAAAAAGCCAAATCCTGCTACCATACCTATATGTAAACCTGAAATCGCAATCAAATGATTCGTACCAGTTTGTCGAAACAACAACCATTGTGCATCACTCACATCACGACGTTCTGCAACTGACAATGCACTGATAATACCTAATACATTGTTATCACCGTTATCACCAAGCACTGCCTCAATTCGTGTTAGAATTTTTTCTCGCAAGGCATCGACCGAATAAACAGGCGCATCTGCTAATTTTTTATTCTCAACGGAAGTTCGTACATAACCCGTTGCAATAATAGCTTGATGAAACAACCATTTTTCATAATCAAAACCATGCGGATTACTAAACCCATTGGGTTGTTTTAACCGTACACGAAGTTGCCATGTTTCACCTGCACGCAGTGTATGCTTGCCTCGATACCAATTGAGTTTAATAAGCCCCTTTAGCTCTGAAGCATTCAATGATTTATTGACAGCCCTCGCCTCATTAATTTGTAGTTGAAATCTCCAGTCTTTCCCCCTCTTATCAGGTATACTCTGAAGAGATCCCCTGACTATGAGATCATTGCCTTCTAGTTGTGGCATTATACGAGCTTCCAAACGTTGCTCACTTGGTATAAGTGCATATAAAAATCCAATGCACAATGCCCAAAAAAAGCGATACTTCCAAAATAGAAATAGAGCTGGTAAGCAAAACACAAGTGCAATACCCCATACACTAGGCGGCAAACTAACTGATTGCTGTAATATCACAACTCCCAGTAAAAAACCGAATGCTATGGAAACCATATCAACCCAACGTTTACGTTTAGATTTAATTTAATACAACTGAAAAATGCCTAGGAAATTTATAAAACGCCATGTCCCCAATGCTGAGTACTTTCGTAATAGCAGCACATTAGGCTTTTTGGGGAAACAATTACACCGACAAAGTCTCTGGCACTTGAACCGTCGATCTGTTGCAAAAGCAGTGGCTATTGGTTTCTTTTGTATGTGGATTCCTATCCCTTTTCAAACAATTCTTGCTGCATTACTGGCTATTATGCTGTCAGCAAACCTTCCTCTTTCAGTGGTCTTAGTCTTTATCACTAACCCAATTACTATTCCACCTATGTTTTATTTTGCCTATCGTATTGGCGCATGGCTACTTAATCTACCAAGTGAAGAAATGAATTTTTCCTTTAGTATTGGATGGGTTAGCAATACACTAAAACATTCTTGGCAACCGCTGCTATTAGGCTCTTTAGTCCTTGGCATCCTTTCTTCTATAGCAGGCTATGTTGGCGTTCGTATTGCTTGGCGTGCCGTTATTCTCAAACAATGGCAGTATCGTTGTCAGAAAAGATTTTCCCATAAAAAACCATCTATAAAGCAAAAAAGCAAAAACTCAATAACTCAATAAATCATTACATGAGCTAGTGATTCATTATTAAGATTTCTTCACTCTACGACCAAAACTCCATCCGTTAATTGGTAAACATGATCCATACGATCAGCGAGTGCTAAATCGTGAGTCACTACAATCAAAGAGGTTCCTAGTTCTTCATTTAACTCCTGCATCAAAGCAAAAATACTATCCGCAGTCTGACGATCTAAATTACCTGTTGGTTCATCAGCGAGTACAGCACGCGGGTGAGTTACTAACGCTCTAGCAATCGCAGCACGTTGCCTTTCCCCGCCTGAAAGCTGAGCAGGTTTATGTTCAAGACGATGATCCAAACCGACTTTTTGCAGCATACTGATCGCTCTTTCTTTCGCCTCAGCAACACTAACATTACCAATCAGTAACGGCATAGCAACATTTTCTAACGCAGTAAACTCAGGCAATAAATGATGAAATTGGTAAATAAATCCTAAGGTTTGGTTTCTTAACGTACCACGCTCTGTATCTGATAAAGCGGCTACATCATTGCCTTGAATCATAACCTTGCCTTCAGTCGGCAAATCAAGCCCACCAAGAATATGTAACAACGTACTTTTTCCACTCCCTGATGTGCCTAATATCGCTATTTTTTCTCCTGTCGAAACAGATAAACTTATGCCTTTTAAGACATCAACATTTAAGCTTCCTTCACGAAAGCTTTTGGTCACCGCTTGGCAATCAATCACACACTGCTGTTGATTAATATCATTCATAACGTAACGACTCTGCTGGCTGTACTTTTGATGCCTTCCAAGAAGGGTAAAGTGTCGCTAATAAAGACAATAGCAATGTACTGCCTGCAATCAATATAATATCGCCAATTTCTATTGCACCTTTTATCTTATTAATAAAAAAACCATCCTCTGACATTAATGGCATCCCTAATAGACGTTCAATAATTGGCACAATGATTTCAATATTTAATGACAATAACACGCCAAAAACCACCCCAAAAAAGGTTCCGATAACACCAATCAAACTGCCTTGCACCATAAAAATACGTGTGACTTTACTAGGTGACAATCCTTGGGTTCGCAAAATAGCAATATCGCCGTCCTTATCCGTTACCATCATCACCATTGTTGATACTAAATTAAAAGCAGCCACAGCAACTAACATAACCAAAATAAAGAAAAACATGGTTTTTTGTGTCTGTAAGGCTTTAAAAAAAGGACGGTATTGACGTGTCCAGTCAATAATCCATGTACCTGGTGTAGCACTATCATAAATAATCGCACTCACCGCAGGAGCTTGATTCATGTCATCTAATTGTAAACGTAAACCTGATACACGCTGATCCATTTCTAGCATATCGGCCGCATCTTGCAAATGAATAAACGCCATTGTGCTATCGAATAATTTCATATCCAGCTTAAATGTACCCAATACTTTAAACTCTTTTAATATGGGTAATTCACCACCGTCTAATGACAAGTTGCGTAAACTCATTGAGGTCACATCATCACCCACTTTCAAGCCAAGCTCTTCTGCCAATGTTTGCCCAAGGATAATGCCATACTCCCCTGCCTTTAAATCCTCAAAATGCCCTGTCATATGTTGTTCAATCGTACCCACCGTTTGTTGATACTCAGGTAAAATGCCTTGTAGACTAGCCCCTCTCACTTCACCATTCATATTCAGCATGACTTGTTTGTCAATAAAAGGTGCAATACCTGTAACATGCGGAAAGGATAACAACGTCTCACGCATTTCCTGCCACGCAAAGATTTCATTATTTTCAGCAGATACTGTTACATGGGATGCCATCCCTAATACACGCTCACGAAAAGCTTGCTCAAAGCCGTTCATAATAGATAACACTGTGATAAGCACTAAAACACTAAGTGCAATGCCTATCATAGAAGCTAAGGCAATAAACGAAACATACGCACCTTGACGACGTGAACGGGTATAACGCAGACCAATAAAAACATCTAACGGTTTAAACATAACGATCTACCCCTTTATTCATAACGTAGGGAATCAGCAGGTTGAATACTTGCCGCTCGATAGGCAGGATAAATAGTCGCTAATAACGCAGCAATAAGCGAGAGCACTGCAATTAAAATCACTTCATCAATATGTACTTCTGAGGGAACTTCAGTAATATAAAACACATCTTCAGCAAAAAACTTTTGCCCAATGAGGTGCTCTATCGCAGGTACAATGCTTTCTACATTACTAGCCAGCAACACCCCTAAAAAAACACCCAGCAGGGTTCCAACAACGCCAATAATACTGCCTTGAATAATAAATACCCGTGCTACCTGTTTTGCTGACATACCCTGCGTACGCAAAATAGCAATATCAGCCTGTTTGTCCTTCACCATCATCACTAATGAAGCCACTAAATTAAACAGTGCAACTAAAATAATAAGCCCTAAGACAATAAACATCATTATTTTTTCCATTCTAAACGCATGGAATAAACTGGCATTATCTTCAGTCCAGCTTTTTACTTTAAAAGTATCACCTAGTGTTTGCTGCAACTGCATCGCCATTGCATCGCTTTGAAACAGATCATCCAACTTAACACGCACGCCGCTTGCCTTGCCTTTCATTTTGAATAAGCGACCCGCATCCTCTAAGTGAATAAAGGCTGTTGAACTATCGTAATCTTGTAAACGTAGACGATAAAGCGCCACAACTGTAAAACGTTTCATACGCGGAATAAGCCCCGCAGGGGTGACTTTCGCTTGTGGTGAAATAACGGTTACCTTATCACCCAAGGTCACATTAAGCCGTTCCGCCAACCCTACTCCTAAGGCGATACCATAATGACGCGGTGCTAAGGCAGAGAAATTCCCCTGTTCCATATGCTTTGGCGCATTCACATCACTCACGTTATCTTGAAACTCTGGTGCAATACCTTGCAATAACACGCCTTGCGGTGTGCCATATTCACTATTAATCATGACCTGTTTTTCAATATAAGGTGCGGCACCAATAATGCCTTGCTGATGGCTTAAGGTTTCTTGCAACGCTTGCCAATCACTTACCTCACCTTTTGCGCCACCTATCCCTGATACAGTGACATGCGCAACCATTCCGAGTATCCTGCCGCGAAGTTCACTTTGGAATCCATTCATAACAGAAACAATCGTAATTAAGACAAGCACACCCAACGTTATGCCAATCATTGAGGCCAACGATATAAAAGAAATGGAATGATTATCGCGTTTGGAGCGTATATAACGCAAACCAACGAATAACGCTAATGGTTTAAACATGGTTGGTGATTATATACCGTTACCCTTATCAATTACCATTACCCCTTTCTATTATTACTGCTATTCACCCCTTAATTCTTAAAGGTCGTACCCATGAAAATAAAAACAAGACTACTTCCTCTATTGGTTATGTTGCCACTCAACGCACAAGCGGATGTATTATTAATTGATGATACTCCAAGCATCATGACACAAGAAAACACACCGATATCTGGCATGAGCAAGCAAACCGTATTGCAAAAATATGGTCAGCCATCAAATAAGTACACCCATTCAGGAAAAGTAACAAAACGCAACCCACTCATATCCGTGTGGACATATGGCAACTATAAAGTATACTTTGAAAACGCGCATGTCATTCATACTTTAATCATCTCATCTACACCCGAACCTGACGAAGCTTCACGATAACGATAACAACATAGAAACGAGCATATGAATACGCTTTTCTCTTTCCCCTCAAACTGGGAAAATATCGACCATAAGCATATTTGGCATCCTTATAGCAGTATGCTCAACCCACTGCCTACTTACCCAGTGAGTAGTGCTAAAGGTGTTTATTTGCAATTAGCAAATGGCCAGACATTAGTTGATGGCATGGCCTCATGGTGGTCAGCCATTCATGGCTATCAACAACCTGATTTAGATCAAGCCATACTTGATCAAGTCAGCAATATGTCCCATGTCATGTTTGGTGGTTTGACGCATGAACCAGCAATCCGTCTAGCACAAAAACTCATTGCTATAACTTGCAATAAACTTCAGCATGTGTTTTTTGCTGACTCAGGCTCTATTGCGGTTGAAGTTGCAATTAAAATGGCGCTGCAATACTGGCACGCACAAGGTAAAAAAGAAAAAAACAAGCTATTAACCGTGCGTAATGGCTACCATGGCGATACCTTTGCCACAATGGCTGTTTGTGACCCTGTCACAGGTATGCACGAAAAATTCACAGACACACTAAGCAAGCATTTTTTCGCCGATGCTCCAAGCTGTCAAGCAACAAACAAGGGCATCACCACAAACATAGCAGCATTACACACCCAACTCGAACAACATCAACACACGATTGCCGCTATTATCCTTGAACCTATCGTTCAAGGTGCTGGAGGTATGCGTTTTTACTGCCCTGAATACTTACAACAACTTCGTCAGTTGTGTGATGACTATCATGTTTTATTAATCTTTGATGAAATAGCCACAGGCTTTGGGCGTACAGGTACTTTATTTGCCTATGAACAAGCAGGCATTGAGCCTGATATTATGACAATTGGTAAAGCATTGACAGGTGGCTATATGACACTAGCTGCCACGCTTGCAAGCACACAGGTTGCTGAAGGTATTAGCACTGATGGCAGTGGCGTGCTGATGCATGGCCCTACATTTATGGCAAACCCATTGGCATGTAGTGTTGCTAACGCTAGTATTGAATTACTGCTTACTTCTCCATGGCAACAACGCATTCAACATATTGCCACACAAATGGAACAAGGATTAGCACCTTGCAAACAACTATCCATTACACAAGACCTGCGTGTAAAAGGCGCTATAGGCGTTGTCGAACTAAAAAACCCAGTGGATATGGCATGGATTCAACCACGATTTGTTGAGCAAGGTGTCTGGATAAGACCCTTTGGAAAGCTTGTTTATATTATGCCACCTTATATTATTACTAATGAGGAACTTGCTCATTTAACAGCCGCTATTGTAAACGTATTACAACAAATGGAAGCATTATTATAATTCTCTCTCAATGCGCCCCCAAAAACACTCCCCCTTTAAACGAATAACCCGCTCTTTCATCCCTCGCCATGCCTGTAAACCTCCCGAATGAACAATCGCAAGCGTAGTGTGTGATTTTATATCTCCTGCACATATCATCTCAAATAGGCGTTTGCACATCTTACTGGTATAAATAGGGTCTAATAAAATCCCTGTTTGCTCTAACCAGTCCATAATAAAATCAAGCAATTCAACATCAAGTTTTGCATACCCTCCATAAGTAGCATCAACAATTTGGTATGAGTTAGTTGAATCTGCTGAATCTCGTATGCCATTCGTTTGTTGCAAATAACCAGCCACCCGTAACGCTAATGATGCATCCTTTAATACCGAAAACCCTAATACCGTTTGTGTTGGCTTACCCCCCGTTACCAAGCCTGCTAACGTTCCTCCTGTACCACAGGCAACAGCAACAGAGTCCACGGATAACGAATCGTTAATTTGCTGCATTAAACGACGACAGCCTTTTACTGCAAGTGCATTTGATCCACCTTCAGGAATAATAAATGCATGACGGTAGCGTTTTTGTAAATCATCCAAATAAACAGCATCATCGCGTAAACGATACTCTTCTCGACTAACAAAAACGAATTCCATTCCTGCATTTTTAGCATCACGCAAGGTTGGATTCGCGGCATAGGCTGCCTCACCTCTAATAATGCCTATCGAATGAAGACCATGACTCCGTGCAGATAATGCTAAAGCATAGATATGATTAGAATAAGCACCACCAAAACTTAACAAACACTCAAAAGCATGTTCCTTAGCATACTCAATATTAGGCATTAACTTATAGAATTTATTGCCACTTGCTTGTGCATCAATATGGGTTGTATTCACCATCCATATATTGATATTCGCTAAGGCGAGAAAAGGATGCTGAAGCACACAAAAGGAAGGAAGAGTGACCATAGCCTTATGATTATGAATAATATTTAGCTAAAATGCTGTACCTTTTTTTCAGTTGTCAGTGAGGACGTGCATAATAGTCCTTTGCCTACTCTTTGCTTCAGTTTTAACAAGTCATGATCAGTCATATAAAGCTGCTCAGGATCAACGCAATCGCTCACTACATCAAATGGGTCTTTATAACTAATCGTCTTTAAAATATGATTAAACTTAGTCAATGAAACAGGCGCAGCAAAAAAATTCTCAGCTCTTTGTTCCCCTGTTAAAACTTCAGCATAATCACTAATCGCAGTTAACACTTTACTTTTATAATGCGCCGAAAACTCAACAGAAAAAACAACAGAATTAACTCTTTGAGTTATTGATGTCAGCATAATATGCTCGCCAAAACGTCGCGATAAGATATAAACCAAAAAATGCAACAATGTACCACTTACATGCCCAGAGCCTTCGGGCAAACAAATTTTTCGATGAATTTTTTTGCGCTCTAAGAGAAAACGTGTATCAATATCACGAATAATTTCTTGATGAAATTTTGATAATTGCGCAATAAAAGGCGTAAGTACTTCTTCAACACAAACACCAATATGATCTTCTATTTGAAATTGAATATGCAATAAGTCTTCATCATAGAGTTCTTCTAATATTGACGAAACACCCAGCTCTAAAAACACCCTATCGCGTAACTCACCAATAAATGATAGAATGTTAACTGAAGAATCCCAATCAGAAAGGATAAAATTAACATCAACATTTAGCATAAGAGTTTGTGTACTTCTTGAAACTTCAAGATACTCTAAATAAGTATAGTTTGACTGTTCATACATGTCACAAACAAGTACAACATTAACAGGGGCTTCATAGCCTCGTAATTGACTAACTTGCTGATAACTCACCTCATCAAGAAAGACATGACCACCTGCATCATTAGTCGCTGAACCTAAATTTATTACATTACTGCCAGAATAAGTAACATCTGTCACCCCAAACTTCCGTTTAGAAACACCTTTACCATCTTTTCCCATTACTCCCCCAATTCTGCTATTATTGCCCAAAACTAAATGACTAAAACCTACAAACTATTCCAAATGAATAGTAAGCTCTTTATTGCTAATATCATTTACTTGAAAATCCTTGAGAAGCTTAAGTCTACCATGACCTTTCATACCGCCCCTTAGTAAGAAAATCTCTTAATTAAAACATTAAAACCTTTAAAAACAGTCCATTACAATAATTATGCAAGCAAAATCAATATTAGCTGTTTAGTTCCATAGAATATATGCACTGTCTCATAATATCAATCACAAAGCTGTTCGTATTTTACACATATCAATAACTATTTCATTATTTGGAAGCAATAACAGCACTTTTTCATTTTATAACGAAAATAAATGCTTATATTTAATGCCTCTGGTTATTGCCAAAAAACGTTCTTATTCTATTGATTACAGTTTTCTGTTAAATCTTAAAGCATTTATAAACAAAAGTGATCAATGGATTAAGTAGAATGTTATTCTAAAATCACGTTTGATAAAAATCATCATATGCAATGTGGGATTCGTACATTATGAATAAAAATACATTAACCCTGATTGACAATCACACAGGGAAAAAAATCAAACTCAATCTCTTATCTCCTACAAAAGGCCCCTTAATGGTTGATATTAGTCCTTTGACAAAAGAATTAGGTTATTTTACTTATGATCCTAGTTTTGTTGCAACAGCAAGTTGTCAAAGTAGTATCACTTACCTTGATGGTCAACAAGGTGTACTTGAATATAGAGGCTATCC
>DRMA01000284.1 GCA_011375245.1 Thiothrix sp.
ATCCGCCCTACAACGTCTTTTTATTTTGTTAAAATATTTTTGCTGGTGTACTTAACCCGACAGGATGCTACATTAGTCATTTTTTTCGCAATTAAATGATACTTTCACAGTCTCTCCAGCATGGGAATGCAGTTTGCAACGCTCCAGCGTTGCGTTCGTGACGCTGGAGCGTGGGAACAAGAGGGCTGTCCCAACTTAAATTGGTAGCCCCTATACTTACAGAATACATGTTTTTGTTGCGATTAATGAATCTATTACTCCCCTCAGCAACGTACCCATAGAAAGCATCATATATCTCAAGCGATTAAATTAAGGAGAGTCATATGCAGGTTTTTGAACAATGGGAATCGAATATTCGTGCGTATTCCAGAACAGCTCCAACGGTCTTCAGTACCGCTTCTAATGCACGTCAAGTAGATGAACAAGGTAAGGTCTATATCGACTTTTTTGCGGGTGCAGGTGTGCTGAATTTTGGGCACAATAACCCGCGTATGAAACGCGCAATTATCGATTATATTGAACACGATGGTATTACTCATAGTCTCGATATGTACACCACAGCAAAACGCGCATTTATCCAAGCTTTTGTTGAGACGATTCTTAAACCACGGCAGATGAATTACAAACTCCAGTTTCCAGGGCCAACAGGTACGAATGCGGTTGAATTGGCTTTAAAATTGGCACGTCGAGTGACGGGAAGAACCGAGATTGTTGCTTTTAGCCAAGGTTTTCATGGCATGACGTTAGGCGCGTTGGCGTGTACTGCAAATCATCATTTTCGCAAGGTATCAGGTGTACCGCTGAATAATGTTACTCATGTGCCCTTTGAAACTCATCAAGGTGGTGGTTTAGATAATTTAGCTACGTTGCATTCGCTGTATAGCAATAGTTCTAGCGGTTGTGAGCTGCCAGCGGCATTTATTGTTGAAACAGTACAAGGGGAGGGGGGGATTAATGTCGCGAGTGCCGAATGGCTGCAAGCAGTACAAGCCTTAGCACATGATTTAGGCGCATTATTGATTGTTGATGATATTCAAATGGGCTGTGGGCGCACAGGATCGTATTTTAGCTTTGATGGTATGGGTATCGACCCTGATATTGTCTGTCTATCAAAGGGCATTGGTGGTTTTGGAACACCTCTCGCAATGAATTTGTTAAAGCCAGAGCACGATGCTTATTGGCAAGCTGGTGAGCATACAGGCACATTTCGTGGGCAGAATATATCGTTTATTGCGGGACGCGAGGCGTTGCGTTATTTTGAAAATGAGGAATTTAATACACAAACGCTAGAGCGGGGTGCAATGATACGTCAGCATTTGCAGAAAATTGCTGCACATTATCCTGCACATGCGTTTGAAGTGCGTGGTCGTGGCATGGTATACGGCTTGGATGTAGGGGATGTTGATATTGCTAAGGCTATTAATAAACAATGTTTTGATAAGGGCTTATTAATTAGTCTATGTGGTGTAGGGGGGAGTGTGGTGAAAATTATTCCACCATTGACCATTCCACAGGAAGATTTAGTACAAGGTTTGGATTATTTGGCAGAAGCGGTCGCTGCAGTGATGCAGTTTAGAGAAAACGCTTATGCTGAACGCTATTTGGAGATACATCATGGCTAATCATCATCAGCAGGTTTTACGTCATTATATTAATGGTTGTTATGTAACAGGTAAAAGTGGGCGTTTGGGCGATATTTATGACCCGACACAGGGCGTTGTTGCTAAGCAGGTCGCCCTTGCTAGCAAAGCAGAAACTCAGATGGCGATTGGCGTTGCAGCCAAGGCATTTCCTGCATGGGCTGCAACATCCGCAGGTAAACGTGCCAAAATTATGTTCCGTTTTCGTGACTTAGTGCAGCAGCATATGGATGAATTAGCCGTATTGCTATCTGCAGAGCATGGTAAAACACTTGAGGATGCTAGAGGCTCAGTAACACGCGGCATGGAAGTAGTGGAATATGCCTGTGGTATTTCACAGTTATTAAAGGGCGAATATTCCGCAGCCGTGGCAATAGGGGTTGATTCGTGGAATATGCGCCAACCGCTAGGCGTTTGTGTGGGCATTACACCGTTTAATTTTCCTGCCATGGTACCGATGTGGATGTTTCCCATGGCATTGGCGTGTGGTAATACGTTTATCTTAAAACCCTCAGAAAAAGACCCTTCCGTTGCGTTACGACTGGCTGAATTAATGACCGAAGCAGGTTTACCTGATGGGGTACTTAATGTGCTTAATGGTGATAAAGAAGCCGTTGATGTTTTATTGCGTGACGAACGTATTGCGGGGATCAGTTTTGTCGGTTCAACTGCGATTGGTGAAATTATCTATCGCACAGGAACAGCCCATAATAAGCGCGTACAAGCCCTTTGTGGCGCAAAAAATCATATGTTAGTGATGCCTGATGCGGATCTTGAGCAAGTGGTTGATGCAATTATGGGTGCGGCATATGGTTCAGCAGGCGAGCGATGTATGGCTGTAGCCGTGGTTGTTACCATTGATGATCACACAAGCGATGCGATTATCGAAAAACTGCTTCCTCGTGTTAGGGCATTAAAAATGGGCGCTTATACTGATGAAGCTGTAGAAATGGGGCCATTGATTAGCCCTGAAGCACAATCACGCGTGAAAGGCTATATTGACCAAGGTGTTAGCGAAGGCGCAACACTAGTTTATGATGGACGCAATGCGACTGTTGTAGGTTGTGAAGACGGTTGCTTTGTCGGCGCAACGATTTTCGATAATGTTACCAAAGAGATGACGATTTATCGTGATGAAATATTTGGTCCTGTATTAAGCATTATGCGTGCAGGCGGTTATGAAGCAGCATTGTCACTGATCAATGAACATCAATATGGTAATGGCACCGCGATTTTTACTCGTGATGGCGATGCCGCGCGTGATTTTACCCAACGCGTACAAATTGGTATGGTCGGTGTGAATGTACCGATTCCTGTACCCATGGCATTTCATAGTTTTGGGGGTTGGAAGCAATCTCTATTTGGTGATCATGCGATGCATGGCCCTGAGGGCGTGCGGTTTTATACACGCTTAAAAACAGTAACTTCACGTTGGCCATCAGGAATTCGTTCAGGGGCTATGTTTGATTTTCGGGCGGGTGGAGAGTATTAATGTTTTTTACTGCATATTTGCAAAAAATGTATCTTATATGCATGTTATGAATATTGCAATATGTATGCAAAAAACATATTTATATGAAAAAACAGATAATAATCATTGGGTTATTTTACGATAAATGCCACATATATGTGTTTTTAAGCAATGTAATAGCGTTTAAAACTTGAGTTTTATTATTTGGACTCATCAAGAAAAATGAGCTAACCACTTAGAAATCCGCTCCAAAGTCTCTTGAAAATCCTTATGTTTAACAGGCTTGAGCATATACGTTGAAGCCCCTGCAAGAATACCTTCAACTTCATCTAATGGTCCTGTTTTGCCACTTAACATAATCACTGGGGTGCGTTTATAGTTGGGCATTTTGCGCAACTGTTTACAGACTTCGTAGCCATCAATACCAGGCATAACAATATCTAAAAAGACAAGATCATATTGTTGGCTATTGATTTTTTCCAACGCATCTTCACCACAAACGGCATAGTCAGCGGTCATCGTTGTTTCACGTAATTCAAGTTCGAGTTGCTTGCGTATTGCTGCACTATCATCAACAACCAATGCATGAAAAGTGCTTTCATTGATTGCTGTGGGTGTTGGAGAAGAGGTTGATATTGGTGTTTTATGGCTAGATTGTACAAGCTTACTTGCTTCATCTATAGCACGCATTACACGGGTAACAAGCAACGGTTGTTGGATCACGTGCTTGCCCATTGCAGGTGTTTCATTATTATTATTGACAAGTGTAAGTAGCACTTGTTGTGTATGGACTAATTTTGCTTGTTCTACGGCATCAGGTTGGTTTTTTATAATGAAAATGGCGGCTGATGCGGTATCGGTTTGGCATTCATGAAAAAGTTTGCCCTTTTTTTCAAAAAACTGAATAACGCGTTGAAATACTGCAAGTTCTTTATTAGTGAGTCCAAAAAATGAAATGCCTAGGCTGTTGGGTTTCATGCTTTTTTCCTGCTTAGTTCGTGTTTGTTGACGCGGCGTTTGGTGTGGTGTTTTCAGTATTATCATTACTGATAAATTTTTCAATACAGGTTTTTAAGGTTGTTTTATTAACAGGTTTGGTTAAATAGTCGTTCACACCTGCTTTTTTGGCTAAGGTACGATGCTTTTCCGTACTTCGGGACGTTACCATTACAATAGGAATATGCTGTATATCAGTTTGTTCACGTATATATTCACTGAGTTGTAATCCATTCATCGTTGGCATTTCTAGATCGGTAATAATTAGTCCAAACGTAGTTTTTTCCAGTTGTGTAATAGCATCAGCACCATCAATGGCGGTTGATACTTCATAGCCTAATGGTTCAATAGTTAGGCTGAGTGCTTTACGATTACTTAATGAGTCATCGACGACTAAAATTCTTTTGTTCGTTGTGGTTTTTGCTGTTTTTGTAAGTTTCGTAGCGGTTTGGATATGGAAAGCATGTGCAGGTATATCTGCTAATAATTCTGCTAGATTAAGTATGGGAGCAACCACACCGTCTTGTAATAGACAGACACCATTCACGCCCTGTATTTTTGTCATCCATGGTTTAAGTGTTTTTAGTACTATTTCTTGAAAGTTTATGACTTGATCAAAATAGAAAGCGTATTGCATTTTATGGTGTTTAACAATCACTATGGGTTGAGAAACTTCGTTATTAAATGGAGTAAGCGGCCAGTCGAGTAATGTTGATAAGGAAAGTAGCGGTATATCGTTATCTTCAAAATGAATAAAACATTGTTCTTGTTTTTTTTCTTGTTTACGTTGTATTGAGTTTTCTTCTAAATAGTATATTTGGTGTATTGCTGAGCTTGGAATGGCAAGCATGTGATTTGCTAGTTTAACTAATAACACATTGACGACAACTAACGTTAGTGGCACATGTAGCTGTATTTCAGTTCCCACGCCTTTTTTGCTGTTGATACGCAAACTGCCTGATAAGTCATTGATAGCGGTGTTGACGACATCCATTCCCACACCACGCCCTGAAATTTTGCTGACCGTTTTACGCGTGGAGAGACCTGCATGAACGATGAGTTGGAGCTTTTCATCTTCAGACAGTGGTGCATCTGCTTTGATTAAGCCTTTTTTGATGGCTTTTTGGTAGATTGCCTCAGCATCTATACCCGCACCATCATCTTTTAGACTGAGTAAAACATGATCCCCTTGTTGGTTAAACTGTAAAGTGATGTTGCCAGTGGCTGATTTGTTGTGTTGTTGGCGTATTTCGGGGGCTTCAATACCATGATCAATGGCATTGCGCAGTAAATGCAGCAATGGATCTAATAAGCCTTTTAGGACATCAGTATCGAGTGCAAGGTTATCTCCTATTATGCTGAAATTTACTTTTTTATGGGTTTCACGACAGGTTTCTCTAACAATACGTTCTAACCGTGGCGTAATGAGAGTGACAGGTTCCATGCGCATGGCGAGTACGTTGGTGTTTAAAGCTTTATTGATTTTTTGTTGTGCAATAACATGATCTTTTAGTACGTTAAATTGCTTAATCAGTGCGAGTGAGGCTTCACGCTCATCATTCGTTGTTTCAGCGAGTAAGTTGGTAATGCCGTGTAGAGCATTGTAGTTATCCATTTCTAAGGCATCAAACTCGTTGGGGGGTGTCTGCTGTGTGTGCAAGGTAGACTGACGGCTGACAGTCCATTCTAATTCATCAATGAGGTTACGAATATGCTCGTTGCGTTGATACATGGTGCGTTTATCATTGAGTAAGGTTTGTACATATTCAGTAAGTTGGGTATTCGAGGTAATGAGTTCATTGGAAAAGTTAAGCAGTTTTTCAATAAGACTAACAGGAACACGTAGTGTTGTTTCATTGAGGTTTATGGTTTGTATTGGTGCGGGTTGTGTCACTTTAGGAGGGATAAAAACGGACTGTATTGCACGCATGGGCGGGAGTTTAAACGGTGTTTTTTTACGTTGTTTTTTTGGTTTTTCCTTTGTTGCCGCTGTATCCAATGTTGTGATGCTGGGCGTGCTGATGGGGTCTTGTTTTTCTATTGGTTTTGTTACTGGCTCTTCTGCTGGTTCTTCGGTTAGCTCTTCGGCTGATTTTTCTATTGTTTTCTCTATTATTGGTTCTTTATTTTCTTCTTCTTGTTGTGTTTGCCATGCTGTTAATTGTGAGAGTAATGATGCATAGTTATTAGGGTATGTTTTATTAGATAATAATGACTTATGCAGTGATTCTAGTAAATTAGCAGTAGCGTTTAATAAGTCTTGTTGTGTCTTGCTAAAAGTGTTTTGTGTTGCTTGATCTTTTGCCGTTTCAAACTCAGTCTCAAAAATAGCTTCCAATGGAGCTGCTATATCAACAAAGGCACTAATGCCAACGGTTGCACTACTGCCTTTCAGCGTGTGTGCGAGTATTGCTATTTGTTGATACGTTGCTTTATTATGCTGAGCGCTATCGTTATCGTTGCTAATAGCGCGTAATTGTTTACTTATTTGCTGTATATGTTCAGGGGTTTCACTTAGATACGCAGCTAATAATTCAGGATGAATATCTTCATCCCATGTGAGTGTTGGGTGTTGCTCTGCTTCGACAGGTTGAGGAGTATTACTAACGGTTACTATTGAAGGCGCTATTTCAGTTGTTTCGAGTATTTTAGTTATTTCACCTGTTTTTATTTTTTTATCCCAGTCATCGAGTTGTTCTAGTAATGCTGGATATTGAGGCGGTGGTGTGGTGCGTGTTTGTAGGCTATCAAACATTGCCTCTAGGCAATCAGCTGATTCAATAAGGCATTCAGCAGCGGTAGGTGGCAAGGTAGATTCAACGGAATGTTCAAGTATATCTTCAAGTTTGTGGGCAAAGTTTGCAATGGCTTTAATACCAACAACAGCACTAGAACCTTTGATAGTATGGGCGAGACGTGCTGCTTTTTGATGGATGGCTTGATCAGCATTACCTGTAGCAATGGCTCTCATTAGTGCTGTAGTTTCTGTGACTAAATCAGGTGTTTCGATGAAGAAAGCATTTAATAATTCGGGGTGAATGTCCTCATCCCATGCGAGATGATAGCTTGCTTTATCTACATTACAGTCTACATCGCTGTCTACATCGCTGTCAGTATCACTTGTTGCTGATGGTGTTGAAAGTGATGCGATGAATGCATCGGATAAGGGGGCTGATGACAAACGAGTGAATAAATGTTGAACCAAAGCATTATCAATTGCGATTGACCATGTGCTTTGTTGTAGATTTGTATTTAGCTCAGTCAATAAGGCTGCTTGGGTATCAGTTTCTTCTTCGCGTAATAGCGTGGCAACTAATTCAATCCATGCATAATAATGACCTTGTTCGTGTTGTTGTTCAAGACGTGTTGGCTGTGTTTTTAAGGCGCTTATATTTTTTAATACCCATATGGCTAGATGCGTGAGTTCTTCAAATTCATACATCTCTGCTGTATCTGCTAAACGTGCTGTTTCGCTATGGAGATGTTGAAATAATTGCATGTCTGCTGCTATTTCAGTTGTGTTAGCGGGTTCTTGACTAGGCATGGCTAGTTCTAAAGCGATGTCATCAAGTTCTTCCGCTAAAGTCTCTTTTATATCGGCATCTAAGGTCATGGTTTACATTGGCTTTGGCTTATTAGGGGAGATTTCTCGGTGTTGGATGTAGGCATGATAGGCATGACAAGCTGTTCTTGATCATTTTGCTGTAATGCGTTGAATAAATGTGCATAGTTGGCAAATAAATATAGCTTATTATTGCACTCAGCGCTTGATTTAATCCAAGACGGATAGGCTTTTAGCGTATTGGTCATGCTATGAGTGGCTAGTTCACTGATATCCGTTTGATAGGGTAAACCATCAATCATAATTACTAGAGCAGGGAAGTCAGGATGCTTTAATTTTAATAAGGTTTGTTTTGTTGAATTTGAGTTCTGTACCTTATCATTATGCTTTTGTTTTATACCCAGTAAAAAATGTATATTGATCACGGGTAAAATATCACCCCGTAAGCTCGTCATGCCTCTATACCATTGTGGGCTATGTGGTATTTGATAGGTGATTGATGTGGTTAATATTTCAACCTCTATTTCATGATTAATGAGAATATTAGCCATGCCGAGCTGATAACAAAATGCCATGTTGCCTTTATCTGTAGCTTCGGTTTGTTGTTTTTTATCCTCTTTTTTCATTAAAGTGTTTCCTGCTAGTTGTATTAAATAGAGTCCTTATCCTATGTCTTAAATTTGCTGATTGACTGCAATAAGTTTTGTGCAAAAGTCACTAATTTATTAGTTTGTATTTGCTGTTGCTCTAATTGCTGGGTTGTTTCGTTATTACTTTGTTGGATTTGTAGCGCTTGTTGTTGCAGTTCTGCTGAGACCTCTGCTTGATTTATTGAGTGAGTAGCAATTGCTTGTACCCGCTCAGCGAGTTCATGCGATTTTTCATGGGTTTTTAGCATTTGTGAGCTGGCATGTTCAGCAGTTTTATTGCCTTCAGCGACTTGAGTAATAGCCGTATTCATTGTTTTGATGGTGTCGATGGTATCCATTTGGATATTTTTAACTAAGGTATCAATTTTGTGTGTAGCCTCTGATGCATTTTCAGCAAGCCGTTGGATTTCGGTTGCTACACTGGCAAACCCCCGTCCTGCATCACCTGCTGCGGTTGCATGCATGCTGGCATTAAGAGCGAGAACGTGCGTTCTTTCAGCAATTCCTTGGATGATGGTGGTAACACCTGCAATTTCTTGTGAGCGTTCGCTTAAGCGTTTAATACGTTTTTCCGTTTCACTCATTTCCTCTTTGATGGCGCTCATGTCTTTTACGGATGCTAATACGCTCTTTTGAGCGTTATTAGTAGTAATGATATTTTCATTAGCTGAGAGATTACATTGTTGCGCAAGCTGGGCTATTTGTTGTAATGCTTCTGAGCTTAGGTTAAGTTCTTGTATCGTTTTAGTCATGATGACGAGTTCTTTTTTTGCGGCTTTCAACACGGTTGTTGATTGTTGTTGTACTGTTTTAGCTGCTGTATCGACTTCATTGGCTGTTGCTTTAACCTGATTCAGTGTTTTTCCTGTTTGTTGCATAACAAGATTTAAACTATCAGCAAGCGTGCCAGTGACATCATCGTTGACAATCATTCTAGCGGTTAAGTCACCTTTACTCTGTGCGGATGAGACGTATAGCATTTCAATGATAGATTCGTTTAAGGCATCATTTTCTCGGGTGATGGAATGCAGCGTTTGTATGTGTTCATCAAGTAGTTGATCAATGGTTGTTGCTAATTGTCCTAGTTCATCATTATTGGTTGCGTTAATGCGTAGCGTGTCTTCGCCTGCATGAAAACGTTGTATGATATTTCTAAATTTTGTAATGGGAGCAACGAGTTTATTCGCAAATAAGAAGCTAATTAAGGCACTAAAAAAGATGAGTACCGTGCCGATAAGAAAGGCTGCTTTGATGATTTTTTGCTTTATATCAGTAACTACTTGGAAAGCTTCTTCGGTATTCGTTTCGGCTAAAATAGCCCATTTAACGCCTTGAATATTAAATGGTGCATAGGCTGAAAGTACAGGAATATCAAGGTAGTTAACAGAATGATCAAACCCTGTTTTACCTTTTAGTGCGGACTGGCTAACAATGGATTTGACGTGTTGTAATCCAATGGAGCTTTGTTTTTTCTTGATGCTACTAATGGTATTCTGATCAACACCTGATTTTTTAAGCGCAGCAAAATAGGCTTGAGGATCATCACTCAGTGCACGCGTATTACTTCTCATACTGGTATCATCAGCGACTAAATAGGTTTCTCCTGATTTACCTAAGCCATATTTTTCCCATTGCTGATTAAAGGTCATAATATTATTAATATTATCTAGGGGCATTTGGATAATAAAAACACCTTTTAGTACGCCATTAACATAGAGTGGTGTTGATACAAAAGAAGCAAAGTCGTTGTAACTTGGATAGTAAGGTTGGATTTTAGTGGTATAGGTTTTGCCTTGTTTATTATCAGCTAATGCCCGTTTAAACGCTTCACCTAAGCCCGATTTTGCATAATAACCTGTGCGTAGCGAGGTCGCATAAGCCAATTCTTTTTCGGTGGAATAAACCACATAACCTGTTTTTGCATCGACTAGAAAGATGTTTTGAAATTTCCATTTTTCCTTGTAGGCTTTGAGCAGAGGATGATATTTTTTGTGCGTATAGGAATAGTTTGTAGTGATATTGTTGAGTGTTATTAAGGCATCTTTTGTATTAATAGGGTGTGGATTATTCACTATATAATGATATTGTAAGGCAAGTGTATGTTGATCGGTTTTTGCTAAAAGTTCTTCGATAGGAATGGGTTTTTTACCAACATTTTTTTTCAGAAACTCCTCAGCAAATTGTTGGTAGTAATACTTTTCTAGGTTTTGTTTATAGAATTCATTATTATTATCTGTGTTTGCGTCTTTTTCATTTTTATCACGCTGTAGTTGGCTGCTAAATTTAGTGAATGCTTGTGTAAAGTCGATGAGTGCTTTGGAGAAGGTGGGGTTGAGTGCTGCGGATTCTTGTACCTCTTCATTAATACGGGTGAGATAATTCTCCAGTCGATCTTTTTGCATATCTCTTTGTAAGATAAGACGATTTTTTACTTCATTCTGTAGTGATGTTGTCACCAAATTATTAACGATTAAGGTAATACCTATTGTTGTAATGAGTACGGCGATAACAGCGATTGCTGTAGAACCTAGCATTATTTTAGGTTTCATTTTCATAGGTTTTATAGTGCTCCTTTTAAAGCAGTGACGCGTTATATAAAAGCTAGTTTTTCTAAAATATCATTATCATTAAAAGGCTTTTGTATCAGTGCTTTTGCTCCTTGCATTTTTGCCCAAATATGATCAGCCTTTTTGCCTTTACTGGATACAAAGATAATGGGAATATCTTTGGTGTCATTATTGTTCACTAATTCCCTACAGACAACAAAGCCATCTTTATCAGGCATCACAATATCAAGAAAAATAACATCAGGATGATGTCGTTGGGCAAGCGCAAGTACTTTCGTGCCCTTAGTCGATTTAATAACTAAGCAACCTTTTGTTTCAAGTACGCTTGATAAGCGTGTTAAATCAGTTGTCGAGTCGTCGCAAATTAATACTGTTTTCATGTTGAGTTTTTTGATAGAGATTATCCTTCCAATAAGAACGATAAAATAGCTAGATGTGCCGTCTGATTTAATCATAGAAATAAATACTAAAAAATTAGTGTTTTCTATAAATACCCTGTGAAATTTATTCTAAAAAATACTATTCTATAGTATCTATTTATGGGTGGCGTAGTCTACAGAAAAAAATGATAATATGTTTTTTTTGATTGAGTAATAAGAAAATCATGCATTTTAAACTGTTTTTAGTAGTGGAGTGTATTGACTTATAGTATTGATTTTTATAATTTTTTTGTGGTTTTTTTAGGGGGTAAATAGATATATTGTTATCTAAAGCTGTTTCATTTTTTATAATAAACTCATTTATTAAATTTTATTTATTTTTATGATAAATAAAATTTATATCTAATAATTTATCATATTGTTTTTTATTTAATAATAAAAACATATGATGATTTTTCTATTTTTTTATGTCTGTTTTATCATCAATAAATGGCTGTTTTTGATTGTTTATTCGACGATGTTGAATGTATTTTATATAATGCGGCATCCCTCTCAATAAAATATTCTCTTGAACCGTAAATATTGAATG
>DRMA01000285.1 GCA_011375245.1 Thiothrix sp.
CTATCAATCGCTTGTTTATCAAGCTCCGATTGCTTTAATAAATGCTCTATCTGCGCTGTTTTAGCAGTTAGCGTTGTCTTCATTTGTGATAGGGTATTTTCATTAGCGTGTAACGTATTTTTTAGCTCAGAGCTTTCCGCCTGCATTTTTTCTAATGCTTGCAAACGCTGTTCTGCTTGCTGACGACTTGACTCAAGTGCATTACTAACCGTCTTATTTTCTTGCTGTAATTTTTGCACCGCAACAGTACGGCTTGTCACTAATGCTTCTAGCCTAGCAAGACGTTCAGCAAGCGTTTCATTTTCCTGCGTTTTCATTTCTGCTGCTGTTAGAGCCGCCTGAGCCTGTTGCTCTGCTTGTTGTTCAGCACTCACACTTCTTTTTAAGTCCTCCATAAGCTGCCAGTTATTAAGGATAACAGCGACAGATACTAACAAAAAAACCATCACAATCACCATCATGATGTCAGTAAAAGATGGCCAAAAGCTTTCGCCTCCAGCTCCCTCATGCTCATTATATAAATCGAAATTAGGAAAGCCATTATTCATAATGATTAGGCTCTTTTTCTGTACTCACAGCAACATTATTACGTGTCATTTCATGTGGCAGACGGAAGCCTTCACGCAACAATTCTTTCATTTGCCCCATATCTGTATCAATACGCGATACTTGCTGCTGCATTAAACCAACGGTTGCTTGCAAGCCTTCTCCAGCTGCAATAAAACGGGTTTCAACCTCTCCCATTCGCTCAGCCGCTTGCCGTAGTGCAGTAGTTAGTTTAGCCACATCACGCACCATTGTTTCCTCATTATGCGTCATACGTGGCAAAATATATAAGCTAGTCACATCCTCAATACTACTTAACAAGTGTATCTTCACATCATTTAAGCGCAAGAAAAAATAGGCGTAGATAATAAAGCATACAATCGCAGTAATTGTTGTACTTAATGCAGTTGACATACTGCTAATAATTAAACCCATGCGTTGCATACTTTCTGCAGGAGAATCTAATAAACCTGAAGCCCCTACTAAAGCCACGGATAAAGAAACAACCGTACCAAACACGCCAATTAAAATAAGAATATTATGCACAAAGCGAATGAGAGTAAAACGCGAACTTTCACTTGCATTTAGGCTTGAAGCCAACGCAGCTTGATTAATCGGTGCATTATGGTCATAAATCCAACGAATCTGTTGGTAACGTTTTGCTGCCAACGATTTTTCGGCAAGACCCGCCAAAGGATATTGACTCTTTTTCTTTACATTTTTCGCCAAACGCAACAACATTTCTTGCTCTCTGGCATAGCTCAACAAAACAATAACAATACGTGTTAATCCTAACAAAAACACAACAACAACAATCCCGTTGAGCATGAGCCCCATACGACTATCATCACCACCAATGTACAAATCATAGAGTGTTTGTTTCTGCATCAGCAATAAAACAGCAATCACCAAAAGAAGAATAAGCACCTGAAATAAGACACTTCTTGGCCCTGATTTTGTAATATTCAAAACATTTACCCGCAAATTAAAATTTTCTATTGCCTATTAGGCATCCTTCATTCATTTGTTAACAATTCAGCCTGCTAAGATTCACCCTTCAATCTCACTAAACTCGCTACACTCAAACAACATTCGGTTTCAATGCGATTCCTAGCAGGCTTCAAACGATAAACTACCTTTGACATTTATGAAGAATGCCGCCTATTAAGGGCGTTACTAATGACAACGCTTATCATCATAATCGGTTTTTACTGGCGCACGAGGCGTTTGTTCAATAATACTCGCCTCTGGCATGGGTTTACTTTCTTGTATCCCTAACTCGGTAAACCGACGCGCACTAGGCAAAACCGTTCTCTCTAAAGAGCCTAATGCCTTATTATAATTGTCCACACTAGCATTTAAGCTCTTGCCTAATCGTGCCATGTGCTCAGTAAATGTTGCAACTCTTTTATAGAGTTCTTGCCCTAAGTCACGAATAAGCTCCGCATTTTCCGACAAAGCGACATGTTTCCAACCAAAAGCAACTGAACGCAATAAAGCAATCAAGCTCGTTGGGGAGGCTAAAATCACTTTTTCAGCCAACGCATCTTTTAACAAATGCTTATCATGCTCTAACGCTGCGGCTAAAAATTGCTCTCCTGGTATAAATAAAATAACAAAATCAGGACTCTGTTCAAACTGCTCCCAATAACGCTTGGAAGCTAAGCCTTTCATATGATTACGCACAATTTTTGCATGACGCAGATACTCACGTTTACGCACATTGCTATCGCTCGCACTTACTGCCATTAAATAAGCATCTAAAGGTGTTTTTGCATCAATAATAAGCTCACGTTTATCAGGCATGGTAACCACTAAATCAGGTCTTACCACACGCCCTTCTTTATTTTGATGATACTGTTCAATAAAATCACAATACTCCACCATTCCCGCTAACTCAACAATGCGTTTCAGGGTAATCTCCCCCCATTGCCCACGCACTTCAGGGCGCTGTAAAGCAGTCACCAATTTACTCGTTTCTTGGCGTAGTAGATCATTTTCTTCCGCTACTGCACGTAATTGCTCAGTAACCGAACCAATATTGGTTTGACGCTCTTTTTCAATGTCATTAATTTGGCGGCGAGTTTCATCCAAGGCATTATAAATAGGCTCTAACATTTCATCAATTGCCTCTTGCCGTCCAACCAAATCACTGCGCGCACTGCTATGAAAACGCATCAATGTTTCCTGTGCTAACTGCAGAAACTGCGCATTATTATCACGTAAAGCATGTTGCGATAACGCTGCAAAGCTATTTTGCATCTGTGTTTGTGCATTATCATAGGTTTTCAAGCGCTCAGCATGAATCTGTTCCTTTGTCTGTAATTGCGTTTTTAGTTTATCAATCGTTTGTCGTGCTTCTTGTAGAGGAGCAGCATATAAAAACCATGCAATCGCAAAGCCGAGTATCAACATAACAAGTGCGATTAAAAATACGGTATTACTGTCCATTTTTTGCCCTGCTTGAGCTATTTCGTAATAGGTTTGATTCATCGTTTTAGATTTCCCCTATTTTCTATAATTTTTTCACACAATTAACACTAAAAAAGTATAATTCACCTTAACATATTTCCTATATACACTGCATTTACTTATAGAACAGCTTTATTAGTTCCATCTGAAATTTGTTGCTTCTATCTTAAAACTCATCGCTTTTTAAAAATGTAAAAACTAGACTTTTAACGATATTAATTAGCTATGTGTTTATTCAATGATTTTTACTACCAATATATCCGACTGGATGCATCACTTAGATCGACGTAACCCTATATCTACGCATATATGGACGAGTACCTTGTTATTACTGAAAATACTTGATAAAAACTTTACCACAGGGACTTTTTTCATTGAACGTAAAGTAGCGAAAAAATACCCCATACTCATTCGCAAAATTGCCCGTGCTGGTCACGAAGTCGCTTGTTATGTACTACCACAGCAAAATGGTAAACGTTTTGCTTATGAAACGGCACATACCATGCAGTTACTAGAAGATATTACTGGACTGAAAGTCATTGGCATTCGCTCAAGCAACCTCACCACTGAAAATACATCATTTAAAGCCTACTGTACGTTACTCCAAAAAATGGGGATTAAATATGACTCTTCACTACTACCACAAGCAACGCTAAAAACATTGGCCATTTATAATCCCTCATTATTAGCGTTTGATGTTTTTAGCATTGATGAATATCCACTACCACTAACACCACATTTTGGTGGTGATACTTTTCGCCGCCAACCTTATTTTATGACGCATTATATAGGCAAATCATTACCACAAAATAATACTGTTTTCCATATGCAAGCCTATGAACTTGGCTTACAAGAATACAATAATCTGAAAGATATTATTATTATCCCTGCCGATAAAAAATCCAATTTTTGGGGAAGAAAATCAATTCCAATAAAACTGCATAAGCTCTTAAAAGACTTTTCTTTTAGTTCTTTTTATCAGCATTATTATGCAGAAAATAAGCTAGAATACACAGCCCAACGCTAACTCCTTGTAGTTTTCGGAACTTCCTCTAAACTGTGCTATCTTAAGCAACTTAAGTACTGCTTTGATATACCTCTTTTTTCTCTAGCTATAACAATAACAACTGGATCTGATATGCGCCAGAATGTCTTTAAAATCAATGGTTTTTTAATTTATTTAATCGTCATTTTTCTAAATTCTTTTGTTGACCTTGGACATAAAATAATCATTCAAAATACCATCTTTAAAAACTATGATGGTAGTGAGCAAATTGTCCTAACGGCAATCGTCAATGCACTCATACTTTTACCCTTCGTATTGCTCTTCACTCCTTCTGGCTACTTATCCGATAAATTTCCTAAAAACAAAGTCATGCGTACCAGTGCATGGGCAGCCTTTATTATTACCCTAGCC
>DRMA01000286.1 GCA_011375245.1 Thiothrix sp.
CTCGCATGGGTACGTGGCTTAAAAACCACTTATTACTTGCGTACCTTGGGTGCGACGCATATGGAAAAAAGTGCGGATACTAATCAGACTGATACTAATAACGCACCACAAGTCTGTTCGATCCTTGACCCTGATTGTGAAGCGTGTCAGTAAACACAAGACAGTGATCTTTTCTCATTCCCAGAGTAGACATATAGCGGGAATGAGAATCAGAATCAGCTTCAACAAGCATAAAAAAAGCCCTATTAAAATCACAAGTGATGTTAATAAGGCTTAGTATAATGGTGGGCCTAGAAGGACTCGAACCTTCGACCAACGGATTATGAGTCCGGTGCTCTAACCAACTGAGCTACAGGCCCTTTTTTATTGCTTTATATTATTGTGTTATAAAACAACAATACTCTTACTCAGGCTTGGGTACTTCTGAATCTGTATCTAAGAAAGAGCGTAGCATATCTGATCTTGAAGGATGACGCAATTTTCTTAGAGCCTTTGCTTCAATTTGTCGAATCCGTTCACGGGTTACATCAAATTGCTTACCAACCTCTTCCAAGGTATGATCCGTATTCATTCCAATACCAAAGCGCATTCGCAATACCTTTGCTTCACGTGACGTCAAACTGCTTAATGCATCATGTGTCGTATTCGATAAGCCAATAGTCGTTGCTTTATCAACAGGTGACATCACACTCCCATCTTCAATAAAATCACCTAATGAAGAATCTTCATCATCACCTATAGGCGTTTCCATTGAAATAGGCTCTTTAGCAATTTTAAGTACCTTACGCACCTTTATTTCTGGCATATCCATTTCTTCTGCCAATTCTTCAGGAGTTGCATCACGGCCTTTTTCTTGCAAGAGCTTACGTGAAATACGGTTGAGTTTGTTAATTGTTTCAATCATATGCACAGGAATACGAATGGTACGTGCTTGGTCGGCTATTGAACGCGTAATGGCTTGACGTATCCACCATGTTGCATAGGTTGAGAACTTATAACCACGGCGATATTCAAATTTATCGACCGCTTTCATTAAACCGATATTACCCTCTTGAATCAAATCTAAAAACTGTAAACCACGATTGGTGTATTTTTTTGCAATTGAAATAACAAGACGTAAATTCGCTTCAACCATTTCTTTTTTCGCGCGTCGTGCCTTTGCCTCACCGACTGACATATTACGATTAATGTCTTTAATTTGAGGGATAGTAAGGAAAGTACGCTTTTCTAAATCCAGCAGCTTTTGCTGAATTTCTTGTATATCATCAAGATAAACTTCTAACTTATCCGCTACCGATTTATGATCAGCGCAATAGTTAGGCAACCAATCAAGATCTGTCTCGTTTTTAGGGAAATAGGTAATAAAATCTTTACGTGACATCCCTCCATATTGCACACAAATCTTTAACGCTTGACGTTCACAACGACGAATTTCATCAATAACGTGCAACAAGTTTCTCGTCAACTCAGTCGTCATCATTGGTGTTAGTTTAAATTCTAATAGTTTTTCTTGCTGTTTAATACGCGCTGCTAACACAGCGTCCTCATCACCTGTTTCACAGGCAGCACAAACAGCATCATAACATTGTCGCAATTCGGTAAATTTAAGCTTTGCTTCTTCTAGATCTATCCCCGTATCAACAACAATTTCGTCCTCGTCATCATCATCATCTTTCTTTGCATTAATATTAGCAATTTCTTTTGATGCATTCGGATCAACAAAACCAACAATTAGATCTCTAAGTCGCATTTTTTCTGCTTCACACAACTCATATTTATGCAGCATCATTGAGGCAGAACCTGGACACAGTGTTAAAGCTCTTAATGCTTCTTCTAATCCTTCTTCAATACGAATCGCAATTTCTATCTCATCCTCACGGGTCAATAGTTCGACTGTTCCCATTTCACGCATATACATACGAACGGGATCAGTTGTTCGTCCAAAGTTATCTGCATTGACTATCGCTTCAGCCGCTTCTTCTGTATCTTCATCAGAGTCAACATTGTCATCATTTAGAATACTACTAGCACTATCATTATCAGGTGCATTTTCATGAACTGATATCCCCATATCACCAATCATACTAACAATATCTTCAATTTGTTCAGGATCAACAATATGGTCAGGCAAGTGATCATTAATCTCTGCGTAGGTTAAATATCCTTGTTCTTTACCTTTTGCTATCAGCTTCTTTAAGCTTGTTTTTTCCTGTTCTCTATCACTCATGTTACTTGAATTCCCAAAAAACATAAGCGGGCATGTTATTGATAAAACAGATAATGTATTACAAAGAACCGCTCAATAAAGATGCTAATCAATTGCAATAATTAAGAATTTAGGTCGCCCACATTGACCAAAAACCCTAGAGGTAATAAGCATGTTATAAGATTAAGGTAAGTATGAAATCGTATACTACCCCTTGTTAATTGCTCTATCGCTCGATCGCTCTACAGTGTTTAACCTTATTGCTCAATACGCTCTGGATGATCGCACTCCCTCAACAAGGCTAGTAAGTCTCGTTTTTCAAGGTCGTCCAATCCATTAATCCGTTCTTTTTGTAATAAATTTTCTAATTTTTTTCCATAAGCCTGTTTGCGAATTTGTCGCAAGCAATCCTTAATTTCTCTAGCAAGCATCACATCATCATCTGATTTGGGTTGCCATCTCATAAGGCTAACTATAGAGGCTTCATGCTGGGTGTCTCTCCATCTATCTAAGATGGCCGCCGCGTTAATATGGGGGCTTTCCTCGATAGTTTCAATCAGTTTAGCTAATAAAATTACTCCTGGTAAATTAAACATCACAATTTCCTCTAAATTACTTACTTCGGCTGCTAATGCAGGACGATGTAGCAATAATGTGATGGCGTAACGAATAGGTGTAATACGTACTTTTCGATCATTTAGTCGTGAAAAGCTTTGTTTTGGTTCAGCATTTATCTGCTTTCTTTTTCGCTTAGTGAAGGCTGCTAAATCAATAGAGGTTAATCGAGCAACATCCACTTTAAGCTGGTCGCAAATTAAGCCATCTGGCATCGTTTGTAATAATTGACCTGCCTCGGCAAGAAAACTAGCCCTTCCTTCACGGCTACTTAAATTATGCGATTTAGATAGATGCTCAATAAGATAATCCGTCATAGAAATACTATCGCGTTGCAGCGACTTTTCAAATGCCTCTCTTCCTATTTTTCGTACCTGTGAGTCAGGATCTTCCCCCATTGGTAGAAATAAGAAACGTATATCCTTGCCATCACGTAAAACAGTGAGTGAATTTTGTAATGCCCGCCAAGCAGCCTCTCGCCCAGCACGATCTCCATCAAAACAAAAAATAACTTCTGACACAGCCCTAAATAAATGCCCTACATGCTCCTTAGTTGTCGCCGTACCTAACGTCGCAACAGCATAGCTTATACCAAACTGAGCTAGAGCAATCACATCCATGTAACCTTCGACAACAACGATACGGCTTAGTTTCCGCGTATGTTGTCGCGCCTCATAAAAGCCGTATAACTCAGTACCTTTATGAAAAAGAGTAGTTTCTGGCGAGTTAAGATATTTAGGACTACCATCCCCCATAACTCGCCCACCAAAACCAATCGTACGTCCACGTCGATCAACAATAGGAAACATAATACGATCACGAAAACGGTCGTATACGCGCCCTTTTTCGTTTTTAATCAGCAATCCCACATCTAGCAATTGTTGTTGCGTATAGGATTGAGTCGTATTCTGAACAGACTGCTGAGAAAAGCGTTTGCTTACTGCATCCCAACCCTCAGGAATATACCCCAATGAATAACGATCAATAACTTCGCGACTTAAACCACGTTGCTCCAGATAAGCTTGGGCTGCACTATTTTTTTGCAAATTCTGCTGATAATAATGGGCAACATCTTCCATTAGCGTATAGAGGCTTTTATTTTTTTGCTTCGCTTGCGCTGCGGCTTTTGCTCTTTTACCTTTTTCACGAGGTACGCTCAATCCTTGGTTCGCTGCTAAAGACTCAACAGCTTCAACAAAATCCAAATGCTCGTAAGCCATCATAAAGCTAATAGCAGTACCACTCACCCCACAACCAAAACAATAGTAGAATTGCTTGATAGGATTGACCATAAATGAAGGCGTTTTTTCATTATGAAAAGGGCAACACGCTGCATACAATTGCCCTTTCTTTTTTAGACTCACTCGCGCATGAATGGTATCGACAATATCCACACGCGTTAGTAAATCATCAATAAAACTTCTGGGAATTAGCCCTGACATTGCGATGGTATTTCCTAGTTATTAACCGTATATACAACGTGAAAGATGATAAGCTTTGCATGACAGCAACGCAACGATAAGGAGCCGTTTATGCAAAATATGAACAATCTGAAACAATGCTTAACCCCTGAGCAGTATAAGGTAACGCAGGAAAATGGCACTGAGCGCCCCTTCCAAAATGCCTACTGGAATAACCATGAAAAAGGTATTTATGTTGACATTGTGTCAGGTGAGGTATTGTTTAGTTCACAGGATAAGTTTGATTCAGGAACAGGCTGGCCAAGCTTTTCCAAACCCTTCATTGAGCGTCATATCACTGAACATACAGACAACTCATTATTTCCACCACGCACTGAAGTTCGCTCCAAACAAGCAGACTCACACCTTGGGCATGTCTTTAATGATGGTCCAACAGAAACAGGATTACGCTATTGTATTAACTCAGCCGCATTACGCTTTATTCCCTTAGAAGAAATGGAAGCAGAAGGTTATGGCGAGCATAAAAAACATATAGAATAGGCGACTAAAAACTATAAATAGCCACTTAATTACACACCCACTTCTCCTTCAAAGACACTTTATATTTATGAACCAACAAGAGAAAAAAGTCGCTGCTTCATTGGCTGCTGTTTATTCTGTGCGAATGCTTGGGCTATTTATGATATTGCCCGTCCTCCCCTTGTTTGAGAGCCACTATACTGTTACACCTTTTTTGATAGGACTAGCCATTGGTATTTATGGACTTTCACAAGCATTATTCCAAATTCCTCTTGGTTTACTATCCGACAAAATCGGACGCAAACCTGTAATCATTGGTGGTTTAAGTATTTTTGCCCTTGGTAGTTTTGTTGCAGCCCTTGCTGATGGCAATATTTATATCATTATTGCTGGGAGGGCTTTGCAAGGCACAGGAGCCATTGCTGCTGCAACAATGGCACTGGCGGCTGACCTAACTCGCGAAGAGCATCGAGCTAAGATCATGGCAAGTATTGGCATGAGTATAGGCATTGCCTTTGCGGTAGCCATGGTCATTGGCCCCATTATTTATCAATGGATCGGTCTGTCAGGTGTTTTTTGGTTCACTCTACTGTTAGCATTGATTGGTATTGTGTTAATTATCGCTGCCGTTCCCACTCCCGTAAAAACCTATGCACATCGTGATGCGGGTATTCTTCAAGGCTATCTCAAACCCGCATTAAGCAACGTATCATTACTGCGCATGAATGCAGGCGTATTCTTTTTACACCTCATCATGACAGCAAATTTTTCTGTTATTCCACTGATTTTAAAGAATAATATGGGCTTTACTACGGCTGAACACTGGAAAGTTTATCTACCTATTTTTATTGTTTCTTTTGTCCTTTCTGTCCCCTTAATTATCATCGCTGAAAAATACCACAAAATAAAACCCTTATTACTGCTGTCCATTATTACCTTAATCATCGCCCAGCTCTTATTTGGTATGGGATACCAACTCACAACCCCCATGCTGTTTGCCTTTTTACTCTTTTTTGTCGGTTTTAATTTTTTAGAAGCTATCCAACCTTCACTGGTTGCTAAATACTCGCATGTTGATACCAAAGGCACTGCAATGGGTATCTTTAGCACCGCACAGTTTTCGGGGATTTTTATCGGTGGCTTACTCGGTGGTTTTGTTGCCATGCAGTGGGGCAGCGGTGGCGTATTTTATCTAGGTGCAATAGTGGCAACAATTTGGCTACTAATCGCTATTGGCTTACCAGCACCTGAGTTTCATAAGGCTAAAATCATTCGCTTAAAACCAGAATGGCTAAATAAACCTGACGAAGCAATCCAACAACTCATGCAAATAACAGGAGTAAAAGAAGTTTCTATTGCCATTGATGAAGGCATGGCCTACTTAAAAGTAAAGGCCCAAGAACTTGATGAAGACAGATTATTGAGTTACCAAGTTATTCGATCAGCTTAAGGTGTTTTCAACAATTTATGTGCTTTATCGTGCATAACCCTTAATTCACGTCGTAAAATCTTCCCTACATTACTTTTGGGAAGCTCATCGACAAACTCAATCGCTCTGGGACGTTTATAACCCGTTAATCTGTGTCTACACCATGAAATAAGCTCTTTCTTGGTTAAAGAATCATCTTTTTTGACCACATAAACTTTTACCCTTTCACCTGATACTTTATGTGGGATACCGATAGCCCCCACCTCAAGCACTTTTTTATGACTAAACACAACATCCTCAACTTCGTTAGGATAGACATTAAATCCTGAAACCAAAATCATATCTTTAATGCGATCAACTAATTTAACATAGCCTTGTTCATTAATAATTGCCACATCTCCTGTACTCAGGTAACCATGATTATCGAAAACATGCGCTGTTTCCTCTGGGCGATGCCAATAGCCCTTCATCACCTGCGGACCACGAATCCATAACTCACCTCGTTCACCAATTGCAACCTCATTGCCCTCTTCATCTCTAATAGAGATTTCTGTTGAAGGAAGTGGCAAACCAATATTGGCTGTATAACGTTCGCTGCGTACAGGGTTAATGCACACCGCAGGTGATGTCTCGGTTAAACCATAAGCCTCAATTAATACTTTTCCTGTGACTTGTTGCCACTGTTCCGCAATCGCCTGAGTAACCGCCATTCCCCCACCCAAAGTGAGTTTTAATGATGAAAAATCAAGCTTATCAAAACCCTGAGTATTTAATAAGGCATTAAATAAAGTGTTTACTCCAATGATAAATGAAAATTTTTCACGTTGTAATATTTGCACAAACGCAGGTAAATCTCTGGGATTGGTAATCAACACAATTTTTGCCCCCATTTCTAAGGCAAACATGGCACTCGCTGTCAAAGAAAAAA
>DRMA01000287.1 GCA_011375245.1 Thiothrix sp.
CAAAAATGGCGTGTAGAAGGAAATAACATTATCTTTACCACGAAAAATATTGTTAACTCGTGGTCTTCGAGTGAAGATGAAAGCTATACGTTTAGTTTTTGTGAGAAGAAACTATGCCTAACTGCTGGTGGTATCACACAGGCTTATACAAAGCAGAATACGACGGAAAATGAGACATATAATAGCAGCCCACATAACACTTCTAATGATAATTATCGTGACAATCACAATTATGGTACTACAACACTATCTGATACGCATCAGCATCTTGATATTGGTATGATGATTGGTCGCCAGTACGCTGATCATTGTAGTTTTCTGAAGCCATTGGATTTAAGAAATTTTATCTATAAAAATGATGATAGCTGGCGTTTTATCTTTTCGAGCAATCCACAAAAACGCTCTGCACGCATGCTCTTAAACAATAGAGTTGAAAACTTAGAATTGACCAAAATTGAAGAACACTTTTATGCTAAAAGGATTACAGAGCACTATCGTGTCGTTGGTCATAGAGATATTGTAGTAACACTGAATAAAACAGAGCAGAATAATTTTAAGAACTATAAGCGTTATCAAGGCATATTAACCGTTGAACGTTATGGTGTAACAAAAAAGATCGAGGTTTTAGGGGATTGTCGTCTTTAGCCCTAAATGATTGATTCTATTAATAATAGCTAACACTGGAAACACCGCCAACGTTAGCTATTTTTTTAGCTTACAAATCCAGCCAGCTATGTGCGCCATTTTTAAATCAGCAGAAACCCGCTATATACATGACTTGCTTCTCATTGGTAAACACAATTATCTGACTCTACCATAGCTATTTTTTTACTTTCTTAAACACAAGATGGAAAGTAACAGGAACAGCTTTACTCACAGCATCCAGTTTTGCCAATTCACGTAACTTTTCTACGCCCGCATCTAAACCAAAATCAGCAGCACTAATGATCACAGGAGCAACCGTTGTCACCGAAACATATTTATCAGATACTGAAACCACCACTTGAGCTTCCACTTCTTTTTTCACCCCATGTAAATCTAATGTGACTTTTACAGTCGTTCGACCTACAGGTCTTTCACCTGTCCCTAAATCAATGCTGGCCGTTGCTGTAGTGAATTTCTTCGCTTCAAAGAGAATATTTGTCATACGCTCGTCACGTACGGCGACTTTTGTATCAGCACTGGCAAGATCAATGACTAATGATGCTTTACCATCTTCAGCAATACTGCCTGATAATGTTTTAAAATGATGTACTTCAGCAATATCACCTTTCTTAATAGAGATAAAGTGTAATGATGAATCTGCGCTGTCTAAAGTCCAAGTATCAGCAAAACTTGGGCTAATAAATAAAGCAGTGGTAATAAAAGCCAAGATTATTGAACCTAATGTTTTCATACTAAATATTCCTAATATTATGTTGAGGCAAGTCACTACTCGTATAGTGGGCTTATGTAAATAAAGAGATTAAAGTCCTTTATGAATAAATTGTTTCAGTTGCTTCAATGACTGAAAAATACAATTAGATCTTCACAAAACACATATTGTTCTGTTACTCACGCGGGCGTGATTATACACTGCTATTGTTATTCTTTGACTCAATAGGCTTGAACTTACACACTGTTCGTAAAAACCTAGCTAAAGCTAGTCATACGACTTATCCACATTTGGTTAATCCCCCATCACTTCACACTTCAAGTGAACTACTCGCCCCTAAAGGCGGCGAGCTTCCAAAAGATAAATTGCTAAGTGCTTTCTATCGATTGAGAATTTAGAGCATCATTGATCGTTGCACCTGTAACTCAAGCTCTTGACAGTCAGTTCCGCTGATGGAATGGGAATGTTTCAGTAAGATTTCCCTGATCTCCAGCGTTGCATTTGTAACACTGGAGTGAGCGAACAAAAAGAAGTTGTTATTTGGTAGGTGTGCTTGTATCAGACTTTTCTGTAGAAGATTTTGCCTTTTCTTCAAGCTCTTTTTCTTTACCGATAAGGGTAGAAAATGATGTTTTCAGCTTGTCGTACATTTTCTCAATCACATTGTCACCTTTTATTTCCTTTTTTAGTATTTTGATTTGTGCCTTGATATCCTCATAAGCGAGCGATTTATCACTGGTGTAGCCAAGCAAGGTAGCAATTTCAAGTTGCTCTTCAGCAAGACTTAGATTAACGTTAATTTTATCTTTGTCTTTTTCTTTATCCATTGTAGACGCTTCTGCTAATAATGATTCGGCACGAACAAGTCCTAATGGAATAATAGATTCCTTGGTAACAAAAGTAGACAGTGTTGTCGCTAATAGAGCAACAGCCTCCTCTTTTTTACCCGCAATCAAGTGCTTGGTTGCAAGCTTTATTGCATCAGGATAAGTTGCCATTGGTAAATAAGTTGTTGACGTAACGATATCATCTCGCATGGGTTGTAACAGGAGGCGAGCCGCTTGAACGTTATGTTCTTTAAGCAATGATATTGCTAACTCACTATTGCTTTTAATACTCGCAGGTGATGAAAGTAACTCACTAACAACAACCTTGGTATTAATTGGCACGAGACCTAATGCTGGTTCGGCAGTTAAGGCGACATCGAATTTTCCCGTTGCCAATTCTAAAGCTTTTATGGCCTCTTTTTCCTTGTC
>DRMA01000288.1 GCA_011375245.1 Thiothrix sp.
AAAATCTGTTAGTGTTTGTCCTGCTTCTCGACAATAGTAATGGGAAAAAGTATGTGTTGCGACTTCTTGTCCTATTGTGTTACTGATTACTTCAATGAGCTCAGGGGCGTAATGATATACAGCATCTAGTTTTGCTTTATTGGCTTCTGTGTTGGCAATATAGTGATAGGGGGATAGGTTTTCTTGTTGGTACTCGGGTATGGTTTCAGGTAAATATTGTTTGAGGTGTTTAGTGTCCTTAAAAAAGAGTAAACCAACCGTTGCCCATGTTGCATGTACATTATATTTTTTAAAGGCATCAAGCATATGAGGAATCGCTTTTCTAGCACCTAACAAATGAGTTTTGTATTCGTCAATACTAATAATGTCACGCATTCCCCAATATAATTCAAAATCAAGCGAAATAGTAAAGATACCACTATTATTCATTTATTTTTTCCTTGTTACTTTAAATTTTGTTTAGATATTTTTAATAGCATGCTTTATTTCATTATTTTAAATAGTTATCAAAGATTAAAAAATATTTTTAGTGATGATGTTGTGTTAATAGCTCATTATAAACAGCAAATGTTTTTTTGAGCTGTATTTCTAGGGTAAAGTTATTGAGATAATCTTGTCGTGCTTGTTCACCTAGTTGAGTTCGTTTTTTGCTGTTGGTGATGAGGTCTTTAAGACGTTGAGTTAGCTCTTTTTTATCATTTACAAGGTAACCATTTTCGCCATTTCTAATAGTTTCAACAACACCACCAACACGAGAAGCAATGACAGGAAGTTTTGCGCGCATGGCTTCAAGAATGGAAAGTGGGAAGCCCTCCCAGTTGCTAATAAGTAGAAAAATATGACTATTTGCCATCAGTTGATCAATGTCGCTACGGTAGCCTAAAAGCTGAATTTTTTCTTGTAAACCTAGATGAGTGATCGTTTCCTCACACGCTTTTTGTAATGCTTTTTCGCCATCACCAACGAGTGATAATTGCCATGGTAAATGTTTCAATGGTAAGAGAGCTTCAACTAATGTTTGGTGATCTTTGGGGTGTTGGAAGCGGGCTACCATAATTAACTGAGGTGGAGATTTTGATGGATCTGCAAATAAGCTGGGGTCAATATCAGGTATACCATTTTGAATAGCGATGAGCTTTTCAGGTTTACATATGTTGTGTTTTAATGCAATACCACGATCATAGTGTGAGACGGTAATAATACGTGCTGGCAAGTATGAGGTTATTTTTTCAATCGTTTTATAAATAAGTTGTTTTTTAGCACTCACACCATCAGTAAATGCCCAGCCATGTGCAGTAAATGTGGTGGGGATTTTATTCATTGCGGTTGCTATTCGTCCTAGTATTCCTGCTTTTGATGAGTGGATGCTAACAAGGTCAGGTTTAATATCTGCAAGCAAAGTACGAATATCATGCAATGCCTTAAAGTCTTTCACAGGATTTATTTCTCGTACAAGATTTTCAACTACGTGGTAACGAATATCCAGTGATTCAAGTAGTTCAGTAAACTCTCTTTTTTCACCTACAATGATTGTTACCGTATTACCGAGTGCTTGTAAGGCCGTTGCCATATCTTTCACATGAATTTGCGCACCACCAATATCACCCTTGGTAATAATAATGACAATATTTACATTGCCCGATTCAATTTTTTTCATAAGGTTTTGATTGTTAGAATTAATGATTGATAAGCCACATTAAAAACCATAGAGTAAATATTGATTTTTGTAAAATAAAATAATAAAAAATAGGTTTAGGGTGTATTATTTATTAAGGACAATTTTTTATTTTTAGTGGAATTAATTATAGGCAAACTAAATTTTTTCTTATAATCTATATTTATGGTTTTGTTGGCTTTGTCTATTAAATACGAAGCTAAAACGAAGTATTATAAAGAGGTTATTATGATTAGACGAGTAGTATTTCCTTTTGCTTGGGGATTTGTGTTATTTGTATCTTCTTCAGCAGTATTTGCTATTGATTATGCAGGAGTGAATGTGCCTGATATCATTAAATATGGTGGGGAAAATTTAAAATTAAACGGGGTGGGGCAGCGTAGTAAATATTTTGTGAAATTATATGTGGCAAGCCTTTATTTGGCGAAAAAAAATAAAAAAGCAGAGCAAATAATTGCTGAGGATAGTGCTATGGCGATTCGTTTAGCGATTACGTCAAGTTATATTACTCCTGAAAAAATGAAAGAAATTACTTTGAAAGGCTTTGAAAAATCGACAAAAGGTAACACAACGGGGATTAAGCCTCAAATTGATGAGTTGGTTGCTACGTTTAAAAAAGGTGTTGGTGTTGGTGATGTTTATGAGTTGATCAACATGCCAGGTGGTGGTGTGCATATTTTAAGGAATGGAGTTCGAGTAGCACAGATTAAATCGTTAGCATTTAAACAAGCATTATTTGGAATTTGGCTATCTAAGTCTCCTATCCAACGTAGTTTGAAGAGAAGCTTGCTTGGCAAGTAGTGTGATAAATAGCAATACCCTTTTTAAAGCCTATCCTGTAAGCTCTGCGCCATGAATGATGAAATAGAAATAATACCAATAAAAGATCGCTTTCGAGGCTTTTTGCCTGTAGTTGTTGATGTTGAAACAGGTGGTTTTGATAAAGATAAGGATGCGTTGCTGGAGATAGCGGCAGTTATTCTGCGTATGGATGAAAAAGGTAATTTAAGGCCTTATCGTACCCATACATGGCATATAGAGCCATTTGAAGGTGCTAATCTTGACCCTATCTCTATGGAGGTGAATGGGATTAATATTGATAGTCCGTTTCGCAAAGAGATTGCATTGCCAGAACATCGAGCGATGTCTGATTTTTTTAAAGTAATACGCAAAGAAAGTACCGCTAACAAATGCACACGGTCTATTCTAGTTGGGCATAATGCTGCTTTTGACTTGGGCTTTATTAATGTTGCTGCTGAGAGGACAGGGCATAAGCGCAATCCATTCCATCCTTTTAGCACCTTTGATACGGTTACTTTAGGTGGTATGGCTTATGGACAAACCGTATTGGCACGTATTGCTAAG
>DRMA01000289.1 GCA_011375245.1 Thiothrix sp.
CATCTATGGCTAATCCTGCCTCTAGTGATCCATTGTTGTTCCCTGCGGGGGGGAGTTGTTCGATAACATATTCTGGGGGGGTGGCAATGTGTAATATCGTTGGTAAGGAAACAGCAGTATGACTCAAATTATTCCAAACATTATCCTTTGCTAAATCTCTTGTTGTTTCTGGTTCATAGGGTAAAAGCCCATTACTACCATTAAATATAGGAAGAGGGTAGGTATTATGGATGTATTTTTCTGCTTCTTTTAAAGCAATTTCAGCGGTTTGAAACGATAAATCGCGATCACGTAAGTTACTGGCAATTTTATTGTCAAGAAGGGTTGTATTAACATTATTCAGTGTTAATAACGTTATAATAAATAACAGCATTAGTGCCGTGAGTAAGGTTACACCTTGTTGTTGATCTTTTAGTTTTATCGGATGCATTTTATTTACTTCGCTAATAACTGATTTCTGAGAGCAATAGTGGTTGAAAAACTATATCGCATATAATGGTCACCAGAAGGCGGAGTGAGGCTTACACCATTGAACATCACAGCGGTTTCGGTGGAGAGGATTTTTTGGTAAGAACGAAGTAATAGATTTATTTTTAGACTAACGATATCGTTCCAATGGGTAACCGCATCAGCGCTGACATAATAATTAGGAGATGCGTCATTGTCGGTATCTTCGCCATAAAGAAACTGGATGTTTTCTACATTTTCTAATAATGGTTTTGCCGTACCTGATGAAGCGTCTTGATTAAGTTCTTTCCAATATAAATTTGGGGCATTATTTGCATTAGAAGACTGTTTAGAAACATAAAAAATAGCTTGCTTTAACTTCCTTGCTTCGGCAGTACTTAGATTAAGTTTATTGAGATTGGCGGCTTTATTACCTGGTGAAAGGCCAGAGCATGTATTGGAAATATTGATATGTGTGTCTGTACCTGAGCAGGGTGTGGTGAGATCATCTGCATCACAGGCGCAAACTTGCGCCATTATGATCGTTTCGCAATCATTAAGAACGACAATATCACCTTTTTTAACGTCAACGGTTGAGAGTGTGATGTCATCACCGCTGGTTGCTGTTATTTTTCCTACATTCGTATCGGTATACCAGATTTTTAGAATATCAGAATTTCTGACTGACTTAACGCTAGTATCAAGAGCGGCAACCTCTTGTGTGCTAGTTGTCCAGTTACTAGAGAGTTGATAGTTATTGTTGCTTTGAGTAGATACAGTAAGGACGGAGGCCTTTTCATTGAGTGTAATAGGAGTTCCAATACCTGTTGAACTAGCCTCCCAACCCTCTATTCCCCGCCAAGGACGAAATGTTTTGCTTTCGGTGTTAACAAGACTACTTGATGTTAGTTTGCCTGATATATTTGAGCAACCAAAGTCGCTTGCCTGTTGTAATTTTTCGGCTATAAACGAAAAAGCAAATTGGGCTTCATTTTGCAAGTTACTACGTTCTTTTTGATAAGTCATGGTTTTTTTACCCGAGATGTATATGTTATAAACACCAATGAGTAAGAAAATACCAATTAAAGACCCAATCATTAATTCAATTAAGGTCATTCCCTGTTGTTTATGTGCATTATATGCAGGATATGCACGTACTGTGTATTTATTGCTAATGGAAGCTTTCATGTTTATCGAGTTCATTAAAAAATAACAGTGGTTACAAAACGTTGATAGCTCGGCGTATTTTCTTCACCGCTCCAAATTTTAATCGCATAAACATCGCCACTACCATCACACTCAGCATTTGTACTATGTGTACCGTCATCAGGGGTTGAATCAAGACACGTAATTGCGCTACTTTGAGGGATTGTTCTAGAAAGTTCATTAATCCATTCATACATATCATTTTTTGCCATTTCTGTGGGAGTACAGCCCGTTGTGGTATAACAATCCGAATTGGCGACAAGGCTTGGGGCATTGTAGGCTTTGGATTGCATTCCTGTTGGATTGGAGCGCATACGCTCAATGATATCGTGTGCTGCGATGGTGGCTTGTGATGCGATATTGGCTATTTGTGTATTGCGAAGGGCTGAAGTTTGTAAGGCTGCAAGTCCTAGAAGTCCAATAGAGATAATGATTAAAGCAACTAATGACTCGATTAATGAAAAACCTGTGGGTTGATCATGATGATGGGGAGGGTTTATCGTGTTTTTAGTCATTTAGAGACAATCCTCTAATGCACTTTGCTCTGCGATACGAATACGACCTACTGATGAAAGTGTCATGCCTTGTTTTGTTGTTTGCGTTCCTTGGCTACAGAAAGTAATTGTGCCTGAGTATCCTATGCTAAGCCCTTCAGCATTATATTTTAATCTTACATGGTTATAGTGCATTTGCATGGTGGGAGGGAGTGCTTTATGAATACGTATAATATCTTCATTGCTTGTTTTATTGCCATCGCCATTTTTATCGTCAAAAACAGCCCAACCACCTTGCCAACTTCTTTCGGCATCACAGATCACGTTTATATTATCCCATTTGCAGATCGTCACACTATTGCCCCGTTTAATAGCTTCACTTCGGGTAAATTGTATTGTGCTTAGAAAAGCGTTATGGGCAGCTGCTATTTGGTTGCGTTCTGCCATTGAACGAAACGAAGGTATTGCTAGTGATAATAGTGTAGTGAAAATAGTTACAGTCGTTAGGAGTTCGACGAGTGTAAACCCAGAATGATGTCTCATTGTTTTATTATTGTTTTATTGTTTTTTGTTTTTTTATAAGGTTAAAACCACCGTCTTTTAGATGGTCAGCTTTAGCTATAAAATTAAGTGCTTGTTTTTACGCTAGATAAAAGTAATCTAGCCCAGAACAACCCAACGGGTTGATTCTCTTCGTCAATGTTGTTAATGCTTTTTTGTCTTAGTACACTGACCTGTTGGAATCTTTTAATACTAAAAAATAGAGCCTTGTATGTTAGGGCTAACTGGCTAAACCTACGCTTAATTTGCTATGTTTAAATATCTATTGCTTAAAAAACAATAAGTAACCTATATCTCTCTAAGATATTATTTAAGTGAAAAACTCTATAAACAAATAATTAATCATTCTATACTTGTCTTAAGCAATTACTACCTTAATCAACAACACAGGAGTGTGAGATTCATGTCAGCTGTACTAGGAAGACTTTTTGCAAGAAAAGAAAAAGCGCTCAATGCATCTAGAATGCCTCAAGATGCTGAAGGTAATGGAATTCGCAAGCATATCGTGGATCATGAAATTGTGGATCGGTATTATGGGCACGATCATGGTGACAGTAATGAAAAGATAAATGTTAGAACGCGTTTTAGTGAGCCTTCTTTTGCACTTAATTTATGGTCGGTTTTTCCCCTTTTACTGCTTGCTCTTGGGGGGAGTGTTGTTGCTTTTGTGGCTATCATGGCAACAGCGATTAATTTACTTATTATTCAAATGAAAGTACCTATTGGCAAACGTTATATTGCCACAGGCATTGTTAGTTTTATGGTTTTAGTCGTTTATATGGCGGCATAGTAAGTATTATATTTAGCCAATCACGTGGATTATTTTTATACTACTGCCTAATGCTGCTTAACAGTATTTAGGCAATGGTTAAGTGGTTGATTAGAGATGCGTTACCATGTCCAAGGCATCATTTGCGTGAAGCCATCCATTGCGGGTGTTACTTCTCTACTCATCATATTCATGTCTTGTGACATGCCGTTCATATTTTTCGACATAACTTTTACATGGGTTGATATGTTGTGTGTGTCTTGTCCCATTTTTTGCATATTATGGTCAATATTGGCGAGTACATGAGTGTCATTACTCATGGATTTCATGGTTTTAGTAATTTTTTCCATGTCGTTACTCATGGATTTCATTGATTGTGTTGTCATTTGTGTTATGTCTTTACTCATGGACTTCATTGCCGTTTCCATAACATTGACAACATAAACCATATAAACAATACCTGCAATGGCTATGACTGTTGCTGGAACAGAATACCAGCGCACCTTTTTGTAGTTTGTTTGATGTAATTTATGTTCTGATTCAAGACGTTGTTCTTGTAGTTGTTCATACTCTTGAAGGTGCTTACTCAATGTCTGTAATGATTCTGAATAATTTTTATCACGA
>DRMA01000290.1 GCA_011375245.1 Thiothrix sp.
CACTACGAGAACATAAACTATAAAAGCATTCTTGAAGAGCACCCTGCCAACTGTGACGATGTATGTGTGAGATAGTTACAACATAAAATTAGATGTAGAATATATAGGGTCACTATAATCCAACTTGAAAATGATGCCATAATAATAGTGTTGCGAATTTCGCGTTCGCTTTATACCATACATCCCCATTGAAACCAAACCAAAATACATACTTATGGCAATCAATATTAAAACAGCCGCAGAAATCAAAAAAATGCGTATTGCAGGCAAACTAGCTGCGGATGTACTCACAATGATCGAACCTTATGTTGTAGCTGGTGTCAGCACCGATGAACTTGATCAGCGCTGCCATAACTACATTATTGACCAACAACAGGCTATCCCTGCACCACTAAATTACAAAGGTTTCCCAAAATCTATTTGCACTTCTGTCAATCAACAAGTATGTCATGGTATACCCAACCAGAAAAAATTAAAAAAAGGCGATATTGTTAATATTGATATTACCGTTATCAAAGATGAATATCATGGTGACACCAGCAAAATGTTTTACGTTGGCACCCCCAGCCCACAAGCCAAACGCCTCAGTGAAGTTGCCCAAAAAGCCATGTATATTGGCATTTCGCAAATAAAACCAAAAGCTCATACAGGCGATATTGGTCACGCTATTCAAAAATATGCTGAAGCCAATTACTGTTCGATTGTGCGCGAATACTGCGGACATGGCATTGGCAAAAAATTCCACGATGCTCCACAGATTCTACACTATGGTAAACAAGGGACAGGATCTGAACTTGAAGTTGGCATGACATTTACCGTTGAACCAATGGTTAATTTAGGTAAACGTCATATAAAGCAGCTTTCTGATGGCTGGACAGTTGTCACCAAAGACCGCTCCCTATCTGCACAATGGGAACACACTATACTTGTGACTGAAACAGGCTTTGAAATACTCACCTTGCGTGAAGAAGAAGTAAACTGGGAACATAAGCTATAACATCAATAACAATCAAATAGGGGCGACAGAAAAGCTAATGAAAACAGCATTTAAAGCAATTATTAAACATATCAATGAAACGGAAAATTTATCACTTAGTGATATCCATACACTACAACAACAAGAAAAAACACTCTTACAACAACATTTTGCTAACAATGCTAATATTAAAAGCCTACTCAAACAACATAGCCTGTATATTGATACCCTGCTTTGCAAATTATGGCGACAACTACCGCTTAACAAAAACTGCTCTATAGCCATTATTGCTGTTGGTGGCTATGGTCGGCAGGAAATGCATCCACACTCGGACATTGATCTACTAATCTTACTAGGACACTCCTTAGAGCCACATCACAAAGTAGCTATATCTGATTTTATTACCCAACTCTGGGATCTCAAGTTTGAAATCGGACAAAGTGTTCGCACGCTAGAAGAATGTTTAACCGAAGCAGAAAATGACCTCAGCATTATCACTAACCTCATTGAATCACGCTTTCTATGTGGTCAAAAAAAGCTATTTAACGCACTCAAACAAAATATCACCCCTGATAAATTTTGGGATAGCCCTAGCTTCTTCCAAGCAAAACTAGAGGAACAACAACAACGTTATAAACGCTATGGCGATACCTCTTACCGTGTCGAACCTAACCTCAAAGAAGGCCCTGGTGGTTTACGTGACATTCATATGATTACATGGGTAACAAAACGTGAATATGATACCCTATCACTACGTGAGCTTTATGATGAAGAACTTATTACCCAACGTGAATATAATGGTCTCATTAAGGCACGTAACTTCCTCTGGAAAGTACGTTTTGGCTTGCACTTATTAGCCAATCGCAAAGAAGACCGACTGTTACTTCATTACCAACGCAGCTTAGCACATCAGTTTGGCTACCCATCTAGTGAAAAAAATAACAGCACAGTGGAAAAATTCATGCATGACTACTTCCAAACCATTACACGGCTTGGCAGGCTCAATGAATTATTAATCGGTATCTATCGTGAACATATTCTGCCCTTAACAGCAGGACAAGTACAATCTGTTAATAACTGGTGTGAACAACAAGGGAATTATCTGGCCGTTAAACACAAGACCATTTTTACTGAACAACCACATACCCTACTTGAAATTTTTCACCTATTGCAAACACGCTCTAACGTAAAAGGACTAGCACCACAAACCATTCGCTTGATACACACTCATCTACCAATGATTGATGATCATTATCGTTGTCAACCACAACACAAAGATCTGTTTATTAAAATCATGTCTGAGTCACAAGGCATTTCTTACGTTTTAAGACGAATGAGTCATTATGGTATTCTCGGTCGTTGGATCCCCGCTTTTGGCAAAATTACAGGCTTAATGCAGTTTGATCTATTTCATGCTTATACCGTTGATGACCATACCTTGCGCCTTATTAGCAATTTGCGTAAATACAGCAATAAAGCAAGTGATACTGGTAGCATCGAGTTCAGCCGTTGCCATGCAATCTTTAACACACTACCTGACCCAAAACTTTTATATTTAGCAGGTCTATTTCATGATATTGCCAAAGGTCAAGGTGGCAATCACTCAGAATTAGGAGCAGAATATGCTTACCATTTCTGTCGCTCCCATTGCCTTGATACCTATGCCTCTTCAATTGTTCGCTGGGTTATTGAAAATCATTTGCTAATGAGTATGACGGCACAACGAAAAGATGTTTCTGACCCTAAAGTTATTAAAACATTTGCCGCTAAAATCGTTGATCCTGCACGTCTAGATTATCTCTACTTACTCACCATTGCCGATATTAAAGCGACCAATCCTGAGCTATGGAATGGCTGGAAACATTCCTTACTATCAACTCTTTATCAAGCAACTCATAATCTATTAACCCATGGAATGCCACCTGCATCCTATGTAACACTCATTGAACAAAAACGTGAATCAGTGCTTGAGCAACTGCCTACACATAATATTAGTAAAAAAGGCGGTGAGCAGTACTGTAACAACATGGGGAACGATTACTTACAGCATCACTCTGTTAAGAGCATTTTATGGCAAATGACACATATCAAAAATGACAATGTTTACCCCATCATTCAGCTACGCTCAAATCCAAGTGCCAACACAACTTTTTTATTTATTTATACACCCGAAAAAAACCATCTATTCGCCAAAACAACCAGTGTATTGCAACGTTTAAATTACCCTGTTGTTGCCGCTTATATTATGACAACACCAAACAATTTTGGCTTAGAAACATTAAATTTACTCAATACAAGCAATACTCCTCTTAGCATCTCTAATAATACTCACCTTATCAATACATTGCGAAGTGCTTTAACGAACACTAAAAGCAAACCTGACTCCATTAACGATTACCGCATGCCTCGGCAGCTAAAAAGCTTTCGCCAAAAAACCCGCATTACCATCGAACAAGATCAAGAAAAACAACAAACCCATCTCATGTTGCAAACCCTTGATGTACCAGGTGTATTATCAACATTGGCAAAAATCTTTGCTGACTTTAAATTACAACTCATTAGCGCCCGCATTTCTACACTTGGTGAAGAAGCAGAGGATTCCTTTTTCCTCACGACCAACAACGGCAAAGCTGTCACTGATGAAGCAACCCTAAACGACTTACAGACAGCCATCTATAAAAAACTTAATCCATGATTTCATGTGGTTTCACATGATTTCATATGGTTTTTAAGTATACCCTTAAGTGGCGATGAACCTCGGCAGACACACTATCTACTGGCACAAGTAAAGTATAACGGCGATGAGCTACAGTAAGATTATCAATAGCGTTGAAATTAAGTACAACCCACCATCGACTCACATAACTTGAGCCACTTAACGTTACCGCTATATCATCGTTTTGCACATTACTACATTCAGGTACAGTGCTAATTAACCAGCCTCTATTTTGATGGTAAGAGGCTGAAAATACTGACTGACTTAACACCTTGGTAATATGCAAACAATAATAATAAAACCAAGAAGCACCAACCAATAATAAAACCACAAGTTGTATAACCCAATGATCCTGTAATAAAATCAATACTACCAATGCACTAATTAAATGCGCACAAAATAACACCACGAGTAACTGTGTTGATTGTCTGGGTTCTATCACCAAAAAATCCGTATAACTCGTCGCATCTAGATTCACTTAACCACTTTGACTTTAGGTAATGACAATACGCGATACTGCTGTAGGTAATCTCGCTCTAAAGCATGTTGTTGCTTTGCACTCAATACAGCGGCTTTGTTATTCGCTTTCGCCATTAACTTAATCCACTTAGGAAAATAGCGACTCAACGCATTCTTAACCACAATGTCCGTACCAATAAATTGTAAAACATGATAACTCCAATAATTATCCATTCCCGTCGTTAAGAGTGACTGGTGTAAATACTCACATTTATTGTCCGTTGAATAATCATAAAAATCTTTTTCACCAATATTAAATCCAGCCAGCTTTTTGCTCACATAACCTTCTTTAGCAGACAGTAAAAACATGGCTTGCTGATTGCCATTCATTAAGCCCATATCACCTGAATGAGTCAAAATAATGAAATCTTTACGCATATCCTTATTCAAATAAGCCCAATAAACTTTATCAATAAACTCAGGATGATCAGCGATGACAACGGCTGGCATTAATGCTTTTTTCTGAGCATTATGCAATGAGGCATAAAGTCCAAATGTCTCCTCTGCATAATCCATATCAAGACGTAAGGTCATTATTTGCCCAAGATCATTGAGGCTATATTCACTCTTAAATTGCCCTTTATCACGCGCACTTTCCTTATCAGCAACAAGAGCATGAATCTGACAATTTTCAGGAAATTTTCCTGCTAAATAAGGCGGAAAATCGTTTTCATAAGCACTTGCAAAAAAGGGAAAAATTAATGTCATTACCCCTAAAAACAAAACTTTATAGCCTAAAAACATAGTTAGAACTCCTTAACCTAAAACGACTCAAAATAACGAATCATAAACGACTTGATAGCACAGCTACATGCCACCAAATCAATCTCTATCCTCGCAATAACATAGCATCACGGGTTCGTTATCAAGCCTTTAGCCTCACAGCTATTAGTGGCTTCATTCCAATGCTGCTGAAACAGCTCATCAAGTTGTAAATCACTATAAAACACTTCTAAACAATGCTGATCAATGGGGTTACGCTTAAGATTCGACTCCAAACTAGGCACATGCTCACAAAGACAGGTGAGTTGATAATAAATACCAATCATCTCTTTATGCGCTTGAATAGCCACTTGCCAACGCATTGCCATTTTCGCTTTCATTTTGCCAATTTCATCAATAGAGGCAAGTAACTGTTCAATCGTGCCAAATTTTCGTAATAACTTAGCCGCTGTTGCCATACCGATTTCAGGCACACCACGAATATTATCGGCTTTATCACCCGCTAATGCCAATTGAGCCGCAATTTTCTCAGGCTGCACACCGAACTTTTTAGTCACTGCTTTAACATCAAATTGCTGATTACGCACATATTCCCACCATGTCACATTCTCACTGACAAGTTGTGCCAAATCTTTATCAGCAGAAAGAATAATAACATGCCGATTTAATTTCACTTGCTGTCGTGTCCATGTAGCGACTAAATCATCCGCCTCATAGCGAGGACTTGAAGCCTCAATAATCCCTAATAAACGGACAAAGCGACGACAAAGTTGAAATTGATAGCGTAAATTTGGATCAGTGGGATGACGATTTTTTTTATAATCAGGATAAATTTTAAGCCGCATAGATTGTGTTTGACTTTCGTCAAAAGCAAATGCAATATGCATTTCCTTAGTCTTATGCTGTAACAAAAATTGATAAACAAAATCCATAAATCCTAACACTGCATGTATGGGCTGCCCATTTTTATCAACATGCCCTTTTGGCCACGTATACCATGCCCTAAAAACATAAACACTCGCATCAATAAGATAGGTTACAGGTTGCTCTGCGTTATGCGACGAACAAGTCTTACTGATCATTCAAAAACGGCAATTGACTCAACATGTGCAGTATGTGGAAACATATCCATCACACCAACACCTTTTAAGCAATAGCCATGTGTATGCACAAGCTCAGCAGCATCTCGTGCTAAAGTAGCAGGATGACAAGAAACATACACAATACGTTGCGGTTTCAGCTTCCCTAAATGAGCCAGCACTTCTTTCGCCCCTGAACGGGGTGGATCAAGTAACATTTTGCTGTAGGACTGCTTCAACCATTTTTCATGTTGCATATCGCCCATTAAATTACAAAAATGATAACTCGTGTTGTCAATACCATTATTACGTGCTGTTTGTTTTGCACGCTCCACCATCACAAAATCACCCTCAACACCTGTCACATGGGCTGCATGACGTGCAATAGGCAAGGTAAAATTACCTAAACCACAAAACAAATCAAGTACTTGATCATCAATAGATAACTCCAGTAACTCAATCGCTCTCATCACCATTTGACGATTGATCGGCGCATTGACTTGAATAAAATCCAATGGCGAAAAAATAATACGTGTATCAAAAGCAGTATGCTCATAGAACAATTCTGCTTGTTCAACACTGTTAGGGTATAACAATTCAACCGTATCGGGACCACCTGATTGTAGATACAACACAATGTCATGTGCTTCTGCAAAAGCCAATAGCAAGCCCGTATCATGTGGACTTAATGCTTCTAAGTGGCGAAAAACCATTGCTGTTTGTGTATCCCCCACAATGGCTTCAATCTGAGGAATACTCTCTTTAGCATCCATTGCACCAATTAACTGTTGTAATGCACCTAAACGCTGACCAATACTAGGATGTAACACTTCACATTGTTTAAGGTCTGCTAAAAAACTATTCCGTTTTTCTCTAAACCCCACTAAAGCACGTTCTTTTTTACGCACAAACTTAGCCCCTAAGCGAGCTTTCCGACGATACCCCCAAACTTTTGCTGTTATTGGCTCAAATACTGTTTCAGGTTTAACATTACCAATATGCGCTAACGCATCTAACATAGATTGCTGCTTATAATGAATTTGCGCCTTTGCATCAAGGTGTTGCAAACTGCAGCCACCACACAATCCAAAATGTTCACACTTAGGCTCAACACGATCAGCAGAGGCCAATAAAACCTCAACGACTTTTCCCTCATCATGCTTACGACTTTGATCCGTATAAAGAAATTTTACCTTTTCTTGTGGCAATGCCCCATCAATAAAAACAGCTTTACCTTCAATATGCACGACCCCTCTACCATCTTGCGACAATGACTCAATGGTTACTTCAACAGGATCTTGGGGTAAGCTTTTACGTCTGCGCCTACGTCGTTTAGCCATAAGGATGTACCGAGATAAAAATGAAGAGATAGTAGCAGAAGCTGCATTCATGTAGATAGAGACATGCGCTTATTAAATTTCTCTGTTAAACATTCGACCAGTGTTAGTGTTACAGTGCTACTCGCCTCACTACTCTCTCAAAATCTCTGCTGAGGTCGTTACTACCGTATTTTCAACAAAAGCAGCTTCTGCATCATTGGCCTCAAGGGCACGAACAATAATCATATCTGCTTCAGCCTGACTTACCTGAACGGTATCGGTTGCTATTGCCACTACATCGTTAATAGGCAAAGCAAAATCTGGCTGAACTATTTGATCTATTGCTCCTAAAGCTCCTGCTGATGGCACAATATTATTAGAAGCAACAAAAGCATTATCCTGTATATTTTGCACATTGGTATTACGCTTAATAATATCGGATAACTTCACGTTATTTAGTTCATCCAGTTCTGTGCCTGAGAACCGATTTTGATACCAAAAACGATCACCATCACGGGTACGCTCAAACTGCTCTTTTAATACATTGCTAAATGTCGAGCCAAATAAACTATCCCCTTGAGGATTTTCAGCCAAACCACCTACCCATAAATCAATATCATCAGGACTTGAATATACTGAAGCTAATCGTTGCCCTGAATCCCCCTTAAACACAGGATCATCAAAACGAGTAATACGATGCAATCCCATTGCCTCGCGTGAATCATTATAACTTGCAATACCATGATCACGCCCACGCTGAATATTTAATGCAGCAAGATCAAAACCACCTGAACCTGGAGGACCAAAGAGGAAACTCCTCACGTCATCAACCAGATTGGCATCAACAGCTTGTGCTGTATGTGCTGCAAATCCACGCAAAATAGGATCAACACCTGCTTCTTCTACCTTATCAGGCCTAAAAAAAGCATCACGCAATTGCAAGTTGCCTTCAGGAATTTCACCACCATTTTCATCAAGACGTAAAATATCAGGAGAGAGCATAGTATGTCCAAAACGGTATGCAGCCGTTGCAAACTCGTTACTAATCTGCGGTGAAACATCAGGATTATAACCACGATACTCACTCAAACCACTACCACCAAGCATACTTGGTAAAAATTCATTAGCGGTAATCGCTTGCATCTCACCAACAACTTTTTTACGTGCTTCTTGAAATAACGTATTATCATTCCATTCTGGATTTTCTAGTGCTAACTCATCAGCAATACGATTATGTTCACGCGCCCAAATGGTATGCATAGAAGTTAAACCAACATTCTCATTCACACGTTCATCACCTGATACAAATTGCCCTTTGTCATCTTTTGGTAAACGGTTTGCTATATCAACAATCAACTTCCCTCCCTCAAAGGAACGAATCTCATTTTGCACGGCTTCTGATGAACCGTAAATATTTGAACCATCAATCACTGCGGTAATGTGGTTGGTCTGTTTACGCACCCCATCTTCATCAACAATAGCCACTGAGCGATTAAATGGCATCGTTTTATCCCCCGTACCTTGCGGATCAAATAATGAATCACCCTGAGGAATTGGTATAGGAACAGATTCACTGGCAACGGTCGGTGTCAAGTTAATATCATGATCAATAAACTGCCCCCACAACCAGAACATATCACTCAAACCCTTTCTATTTTCAGTGGGTTCTGTCTGCGCAAATACTTTATTACTAATATCCCGTGGATTAGGCAAACTGGCATACTTTGCTCCACCTATAGCACGGTCTTCATCTTTTGGAACAAGATAGCGATAAGGACTATCGACCTTGCCAATATCAGGATTTTTGAGATTATTAAAGCTACCATCAATCGTATGGTACTGCGTGTTCTTGCCACCAACATGGGTACTTTGCAAGGTAGACAAACTTAATCCTTGATCCCTAAAAGTAAAACGTTCAACGTTACTGACGATATTAGTATTCGCTGTGTTTTTATTTTCAAAAATAAACGTATTACCCCGAACCATAATGGTGTAATCAGCAAAGTTACCTGAAAAACGTACCTCGTCACGGCCTTTGCCACCATTAATAGTATTTTGCCCAACATTGTCAATAAAGACATCACGCCCTCTACCACCAATAAGAAGATCGTTACCCCGCCCCCCATAAAGACGATCAGCGCCGCTTCCACCATAAAGCTCATCATTCCCATCGCCCCCTAATAACTTATCTCTCCCTTGATCACCAAACAACTGATCATTACCTTGTCCACCATACAAACGATCAGCACTTCTTCCACCATGGAGAGCATCATTGCCATCTCCCCCCTTCAGCTTATCCCTACCTCGACCACCAAATAACTTATCATTGCCTTGATCACCATAAAGTGAATCATTCCCCCTCCGCCCTCGAATATGATCATCTCCTCCTCGACCATGAATAGTATCGCGACGATTACTACCAACTAGACGATCATTATTAGATGTTCCTTCAGTAGAGGAGCGAGAGTGATGAACATTAGGCTGATGCTCATGGGCATATTCTTGATTATGACCATGCTGATTACCTTTTAACTGTGCCAATAAGTTTTCTATTAATGCTAAAAGACTCGATAAACTCGGATTATTCCCCTGCCAATTATTAGACAGAATGTTTAAATTATTAGTATTAGCAATTTTATTATTGCCACGTTGGTGTGTTTGTACCTGCATACTAGGCTGTTGCCTATGTATATTAGAATGATTCA